>JAAYXU010000077.1 GCA_012515725.1 Clostridiales bacterium
ATGGGTATCGTCTGTATGCCCAGGCGGCCAAGCAGCTCGCCCTCATCGCATATGACCGACCAGAAGCCCTCGGGCCGGGTGCCGATCTGGCCGATGCGCATGCCGCGGAAGTTCTTAACGACCGAGCACACCGACAGGAACTGGTCGAATTCGCGCGCGAAAACCGGGGAATCGAGCGCGCAGTTCTCGATGTAGGTGAAGGGAACGCCGAAACGCCGCAGCACCTTGCTGGTCGCGAACAGCCCGCACTGGGAGTCCCGCGTGCGCAGTCCGTCGGGAAGTGGCCGGTCGTCGCGCGGCCCCCACAGCAGCAGCGGTCTGTCTGCCAGCTTCGCCATCCGCGCCACCGCGTCCTCGGTGCCAAAGTTGCAGTGGGGCGCGAAAACCGCGTCTGCCCCGTTGACCGTGAAATAGCGCGCCACAGCCTCCGCGTCGGCGCTGTCGTAGAGAAGCCCCTCGTCGTTGAGCCAGTCGATGTCCAGTATCTCTACGTCGTACCCTTTGATTTTCTCGAGAATTGCCCTCCGCTGGCGCTGTGCGTCCTCCTTGCTGAATATGTCGCGCCGCGTGGGAGCGTACCCCAGTTTAACCGTGTAATCAAGCGCCATGATGCTTCCTCCTAATAATTAATTAGTCGTCGAGCAGGTTCATACCCGCCAGGCTGCGGTAGCCCAGCCGGTCGTACACGTCCTCCATGATGCGGGCCGCTTCCTGCGTCGCGTCCCGCAGGTACGCCATCGTATCGGCGGCGTCGAACACGCCCGCCTCGACCGAGTCCATCCGCTCCATGAGCCGACGGGCCGCGTACTGGCCGCTCTCGCGCGCGATGCGCGTCCACATGTTGACCCGTATGATTCCGTGGCGGCCAAGCGACGAGAACTCGTCTGGGCTCAGGCTCGACGTTCCGTGAAGCACCAGCATGGATTTGCCGACCGAGCGCGTGATCGCGTCGGCCAGATCGTCGCGGAAGCGGCAGTTTTTCAGCGTCGCAGCCTGCTGCTCGGTTCCCAGATCCGCGACAACCAGATCGACGCCGGTTTCCCGCACATAGCGGCCGGCCTTGTCCGCGATGTCGCTGACGCTTTCGGACGAGCTCTCAGCGCCCTCGACCCTGAGCTGCTCGAGTATGCCCTCGACCAGCGCCTCTCCGCCATAGCGGCGCACATAGTCGCGCGTCATTTCTATGTTGCGCTCCGCCGGATAGAGCTGCGCGTCGAACATGACGCTGGCCAGATACGGCAGGCCCTGTGTGAGCGCCCATTCGTCCCGCGCCGGATCGGCGTGGTCGAGGTGGGGCATAACGCATACGCTCGCATAGGGGCTGTCGTCTGCCGCGCACAGCACGCGCAGGTGCTCCATCACGCTAAGAAACCCGATCCTGGGATCGTTGCTTGCAGTCACGCGGCGGCACTGGGGCATGTGGCGGTAGTCGTAGGTCATGGATACGGCTACCGGAAGACCGCGAATACCATGCTTTTTGCCGTAGCGCGCTCCGGCCAGCAGTATGGCCTCTGTGTTCCAGTGGCTTGCGGTTCCCAGAATCGCCATCGCGACCCCGTTTTCGCGGCACTTGTCGAGTATACGGACCGCCTTGTCTTTTTGTGTGATGACAGCCATAGAAGTCTCCTTCCTATTAGTCAGGTCGATTGCCGTGCGATGAGATGGGGATGGGATACAATGAGACGGGGTTTGGACTCTCCGGCGGAGCCGATGATCTCCGAGAGCATATGCACCGCCACGCGGCCCTGCTCTCCGGCGCGTATGTCCACGGTCGTCAGGGACGGCGAAAGAAGCTCGCCCATCGGCGTGCCGTCAAAGCCCAGTATCGCAATGTCGGCGGGAACCCGTACGCCCCGCTCGATGAGGGCGCGCAGCATACCGGCCGCGATGAAGTCGCTAAAGCCGATGACCGCGGTGACGCCCGTGTTTTCGTCCAGCACGGCGCGCATGGTCCGGTACCCGCCCTGCCAGGAGAAATCGGTTTCACGGACGATGAGATCTCCCGGCTGCGCGCCCTGCGCGATCAGATACCGGCGGATGCCCTCGCAGCGGTCGCTGGCTGATGATACTGTCAGCGGCGCGGTGATGAGACAAAATCTGCGATGGCCCTTTTCCCACAGATGGCGCGCGGCTATCGCGCCCGCCTCCAACTCGTCATCGGTAATAAGGTGCGCGTCGACTCCCCTCAATCGGCGGCAGAGCAGCACGTAGGGCATGCCCGCCTTTGCGAGCCGCGCCGCGTTGGCCGCGCCGCCCGCCGTGGGTATGAGTATCACTCCGTCCACGCTGCGCGACAGCATCGTATCGACCGCGTCCCGCTCACGCCGCGCGCTCTCGCCGGTATTTGATACGATCAGCGTATACCCGAGCGAGCGGCAGCCCGACTCGATGCCCTTTATCATTTCTGCGAAAAATGGGTTTGCGATATCGGGTATGAGCACGCCCAGCGTATGGGAGCGGCGGGTGCGCAGCGAACGGGCGGTCAGATTGGCCCGGTAGCCCATTTCACGGGCGGTATTCTGTATAGCCCGGCAGGTTTGCGGGCTGATGTCGGGCATGTTGCGCAGCGCGCGCGATACGGTGTTGACCGATACACCGTGCGCGTGGGCGATATCTCTGAGCGTGACGCGTGTTGTGCCCATGCTGTCTCCCTACATTAACGATAATGTTATACTAACATAAAAAGGGGGTGCGGTCAATCATATATATCTATCCGCATAGAAGTCGCGGTGAGGACAATAATGGAAGGTAATCGACTTGTATCCGTCTGTATGCTATGAAAATGATGCCGCACCCCTTTACAGGCGAATGTGGAGCGGTTATAATTCAAATGCGAATAGTTTGCATTTGCGAAATGGACGGGATATTATGAAACGGATTTACTGGCGGCGCGCCGTGGCCGCGCTGCTCCTGGCGGCTGCGCCGCTGGCGGCGGGCTGCGCCGCGTCGGAGGCCGAGGGCGCAGGCAGGCTCACTGTCGCGGTTTCGATCGTGCCCGAGGAGGCGCTGGCGCGGGCGGTATGCGGCGAGCTTGCGGACATCGTCACGATCATACCGCCGGGCTACAGCCCGGAGAATTACGAGCCATCGCCGAACGAAATGGTGCGCGTCAGCCGGGCGGCGGTATACTTTACGATCGGGGTTCCCGCCGAGAGCGCGGGTATCCTTCCGGACCTGCCGGACAGCGTGCGCGTCGTCAGCCTTTCCGAGGCGGCCGCGGGCGTCTATCCCGAGCGGATGTTTGAATCTGGCGGCCGGGATCCGCATGTCTGGCTCTCGCCCAGAAGGGTGCGCGTCATGACCGACACGATCGCGGCGATAATGGGCGAAATCGATCCTGACAACGCCGCCGTATACCGTAGCAACGCGGACGAGTTCATCGATGAGCTTGACGCGCTTGACCGGGAAATCGCCGGATACTTCGAGGGGATCGCGGATCCCGTGTTCGTCGTGTCCCATCCGGCGTACGGCTATCTGGCAGACGACTACGGGCTACGGATGGAGTCGCTCGAGCAGGACGGAAAGGAAGCGACGCCCCGCCATATGGAGTCGCTCATCGATATGGCTCGGGAATGCGGCATCCGCGCGATCTTCACGCAGGCGGAGTGCGACGCGAACCTGCCCGACGTTTTCGCGCGGGAAATCGGGGGCGAGAAAATCGTGCTGTCGCCGCTGTCGGCGGACTACCTTAATAACATGCGACTGATGGCGCGCGCCATCGCCGACGGGTGCGGAGCCGGGACGCACAGGGAGGCGGAGCAGTGAGCGAGCCCGCGATCCGGCTGGAGCATGTCAGGGTGTGCTTTGGGCGCGTACCCGCGCTCGTCGACGTATCCCTGGAGGTGCGAGAGGGCGAGTATCTCGGAGTCATCGGGCCCAACGGCGGCGGGAAAACCACGCTGCTGCGAGCGATACTGGGCCTCGTCCCGGTGACGGAAGGCGAAATACGCGTCTGCGGCCGTCCGCCCGGCCGCGGCCGGGCGGCGGTCGGATATGTGCCCCAGTCGGCGGCGATCGACAGGCGGTTTCCTATAACGGTGGGCGAGGTGGTACTGACGGGCCGCATATCGGGCGGGCCCAGACCCCTGCGCCGCTATACGAGCGCGGACAGGCGGCACACCGGGGCGCTTCTTGAGCGTGTGGGCATAGCGCATCTCGCCGGGCGGCAGGTAGCCGGGCTGTCGGGCGGAGAGTTCCAGAAGATGCTGATCGCCCGCGCACTGGCCGCGGAGCCCCGGATACTGCTGCTGGACGAACCGACGGCCAGCGTGGACGCGGTCTCGCGGGAGCAGATATACGCGCTGCTGCGCGAAATGAGCCGGGAGATGACGATACTGCTCGTAACGCACGATCTGCTCGCGATATCCTCGCATGTGCGCAGGCTCGCGTGTCTAAATGGCCGCCTGTTTTACCACGGCGAGCCCGAGCTAAGCCAGAGCGTGATCGGCGCGCTCTACGGGTGCCCCGTGGACCTGATCGCCCACGGCGTACCGCACAGGGTGCTCAGTGAGCACAGGGAGGAGGAGAATGTTTGACGCGCTTCTTAGATACGAGTTTCTGCGAAACGCTGTATGGGCCGGTCTGTTCGCTAGCCTCCTAAGCGGCGTGATCGGCGTCATAATTGTGGAAAAAAAGCTGGTCATGATGAGCGGCGGCATCGCCCATACGGCCTACGGCGGAGTGGGGCTGGGGTATCTTATGGGATTTGAGCCGATACTGGGGGCCTTCGCGTTCTCGCTCGCGGCGGCGCTGGGCGTGGGATGGTTCCGCCGCCGGGGCGGCGGACGTCCCGACGTCGTGATCGGTCTTTTCTGGTCGCTGGGCATGGCGCTGGGCATCCTTTTTATCGCGCTCACTCCCGGGTATCCGCCCGATCTGACGAGCTATCTTTTCGGCGGCATACTTTCGGTAACCCGAACCGATCTCATGCTGATGGCCGCGCTGACGATTGTCGTAATAGCGCTCATCGCGGCGCTCTACAATGACTGGAAAGCGTATCTTTTTGACGACGAGTTCGCCCGCATAATAGGTATGAACACGGTGCTTCTCGAAAATCTGCTGCTCGGAATCATCGCGGCTACGGTCGTCGTGCTCATTCGCTCGGTGGGCATCATCCTTTCGCTGGCTCTCATGACGGCGCCCGCGGCCACCGCGGCGCTCTTTTCGGGCAGCCTGCGCGGGCGCATGGCCTGGGCCGCCGTGCTGGGCGCGGGAAGCTGCCTTGCCGGGCTATGGATATCCTACCGGATGAATGTCGCGTCGGGCGCGGCGATCGTGATCATATCGGTGGCTATTTATATTGTCGCCTGCGCGATGCGCCGTATCGCGCACCGTAGCGGACGGGCGTGCGCGTGCGCCGGGGAAGGGGAGCGGAAAGCGTGAAAACCGACCATGAAGCAAGCCTGCGCCGGTGCGGCCTCAAGAGCACGCCCCACCGCCTGGCGATGCTCGCGCTGCTGGAGCGCGCCGACCAGCCGATGGCGGCCGAGCAGGTGTATCTCGATCTGCGGGAGCGCGACGTTGTGATCAACCTGTCCACCGTATACAGGGCGCTCGAGTCGCTCGCCGACAAGAACCTGATCCGCAGGCTTGCCGTCACCGGGGACGGACGGGCGCTGTACGAATACAACCGGAGCGCGCACCGGCACTACCTTATTTGTCTCGAATGCAAAAAAATTAAGGCGATCGATTCCTGCCCGCTGGGCGGATACGAAAAGGCACTTGAGGACAAGACCGACTTTCTCATCGAGGGACACCGGCTCGACCTCTACGGCTACTGCCCGGCGTGCCGGGCCGCGCTCAGGGAGAAAAATTGACGAAAACGAAAAGCCGCCCCGGAGGGCGGCTTTCGCGTTACACTATGGCTTTTCCAGTATACCGAGGAACAAGGGAGTGAGCGACGCGGTATCGACGATGCCGTAAAGGAACGGCCGGTCGAAGCATATTTCCGCGTCAAAGAGCGGCATGCTGGTCACGCCGACGATGACCGACGTGACCGCGGCGGCCTCGGTGCCCTTCTCGTCTACGCGGCAGTATGTCTTCTGCATGACGTCGCTGATGAGCAGATCCCTTGCGCCCTTCGCGCTCATTCGCGACAGATTCGCCCCGTCAGAGAACGCGACGCCCATCCCGAGCGCGGTCAGCGCTTCGCGGAGGCTGTCCTCCCAGCGGGTCTCGAACTTCGGCAGTGTGAGCGCGACGTATCCGGGTTCCATCGCGCCAAGAAGCCCGGCGATTTGGGTCGCATCGAGCTCCGCCGCATACTCGCGGACGCTTACGCCCCCGGGGGGCAGGAGCGCAAAGAAGCTGTACCGCCCGTCGTCGTAGGGCAGCATCACGCCCTGCGCGCCTTCGCGGTCGAGGTATATAATCTCGCCCTCACGTCGCATGAGCTGCGCGCCCACCGCGCCGTCCGGCGCGTAGAATATGCCCTCGGACGTATCGGAGGCCGCAAACGGCACCTGCCAGTCGGACTTGAAGTGCACGGCGTTGATAAGGTACATGATCGTCTCCGCCGGTATTTCCCCGACAATATTGTCAATAAGATCGTTCGTGTGCTCCCGGACCCAGCTGTTGATCGTGTCGGCAGCTTCGGGCTTCCGAAAGTCAAGCGCCTGCGCGCCCGCGTCGAAATAGTCGGCGTTGGTTTTAAGAAACTCCTCGGCGACGTCGTAGGTTTGCCTGAACCAGATCGAGTTCGCTACCGAAACCTGCGTTTTGTCTGTCCGGGTGCGCAGTATGCTGATCCAGCCGCGGCACGCCTCGTTGAGCGCCTGCTGCGACATGCCCTGCGCAGACAGCGCCTTTGTCATCGCGATGCGCGTTTCGCCGTCGGCTCCGTTCAGCGTCATCGCGAGCGCCAGATAGACTGACGTGGGGGAGACGAGCACATTGCCCGTGTCGCCCATCGTTTCCCTGAAAAGCCGCCAGGAGAAGTCGAGCATCGCGCGCTGCAGCTCCGCGTCGATTTGTTCGGGCGGGCCGGGCCAGTCGGCAGCCTTAACGCCCTGCATGAGGTCGCCCGCCGACACCGGCCCGCTTCCCGCGCAGCCGCACAGCGTCGCGGCCGCGAGCAGCGCGGCGACAAACGGGATCAATCGTGTTCTCCGCATAGTGTAGTACCTCCCTGTGATAAATCTCCTGCGCTCATGTTATTGCGCGGGGTTCTCGAGTATACCCAGAAAGAGCGGCGTGAGCGACGCGGTATCGACGATGCCGTAAAGGAACGGCCGATCGAAGCATATCTGGGCGTCGAACCGGAGTGCGCCCCACAGCTTGATTTCCACCGATGTGGCGGCAGCGGCCTCTGTACCCTTCTCGTCGACGCGGCAGTATGCGCTGTGCAGCACCTCGCCGATATAGAGCTCGTTTTCCTTCTGCGCACTGATCCCGGAAAGATTCGCCCGCCCCGTATCGAAGGCGATGCCCATTCCAA
>JAAYXU010000078.1 GCA_012515725.1 Clostridiales bacterium
CCAAACGCACCCACGGCAAAGCCGACGAGCGGGAAGAAGACCGTGGAGGCCGGAAGGTCGCCGTCGGATATGTCAAGGTTCCGTTTGATAGGTACGCGGGTCAGGAACTGCAGCGCGAGCACCAGCCGACGACCCCAGATGATCAGGTGATCCATAGCGTGTTCCTCCTTCTCGCCCGGCGCGGGCGTCCCTATGTCGTTTGGACGGATCGGTTGTTCCGATGGTTCCGCCAATGGGTATGCTACTTGATACGCAGGGGAATCCCCGACAGCACGACCCACGCCTCGTCGGCCCTCCGGGCGAGGCGCTGGTTCACGCGCCCGGCGATGTCGCGGAACAGGCGGCCCAGCGGATAGGCAGGGGAGAGGCCCATGCCCACTTCGTTGCTGACGGCGATGGTCTGCGACTCATAGGCGTCGATGCCCGCAACCAGCAGGTCGATCTGCTCCATGACGCGCGATTCGATAGCTTCTGCGACTTCCGGGGCTAGCGTCTCGGCGTTGTCCCAGTCGACTCCGGCCTCCAAAAGTATGAGGTTGGTCACCATCACGGTTACGCAGTCCAGCAGCGCGCACCCCGGACGAAGCGCGGCGAAAACCGTATCAAGATCGCGCCAGGCCTCCACGGTGCGCCAACCGGCCGGGCGATCCTGCCGGTGCCGCGCGATACGGTCGAGCATTTCCCCGTCGCAGGCCACGGCGGTTGCGATATAGCTCACTGGAAGACCGCTGTCAGCAGCGACCTTCTCCGCGAAACGGCTTTTTCCCGACCGAGCGCCTCCGGTCACATAGATGAGTCTGCCCATCTGATACCGCCTTTCCGCTCCATGAACGCAAATACGTGGGGCGCGTCATCCGCCAGCCGCCTGAACACAGGCCGGTCGGAGATATGGGTGTCGGTGCGCGCAAGCTCGTCTGGTGTTACCCAGCGCACCGCCTGGCAATCGAGCGGCCTGGGTTCATCCCGCGTCTCGCATAGATAAAAGAGGAGGATGCCTCCCCAGTCTGTCTCTATTACGTCGTACAGGGCTACCGGGCGGGCTGCGACGCCCAGCTCCTCGCGCAGCTCGCGGATGACGCAGCGATCGGGTGTCTCGTCCGGCTCGACAGACCCGCCGGGAAACTCCCACAGCCCTCCGCATTCGTCGTCGTCGCACCGCTGCGCGATCAGGAAATGATCTCCCCTTACCAGTATACCTGCCGTTACTACCCGCATGGATCCGCTCCTTCAGTCGATATTGACGCTGCGCCTGACCCTCAGACGCGCCATCGCGCGGGCCAGCGAAGCAGAAGCTATCTGATACTCATGAATAGAGTGTTTTTGGCGCAAATGCTCCTCGGCCTTCACGCGCGCCTCGGTGGCGCGCCGCTCGTCGATTTCCTCGGGCCACTCGACCGTCTGGGCCATGACGACTACCTCGCCCGGTCTGATCTCCATAAATCCGTCGCTCGTAAAGCATTGAAGCCTGCGGCCTTCGCTGTCCCGGATATCGATTGTACCTATCGATACCGCCGCCACCATCGGCACGTGGCCCGCCAGCACACCCATCTTTCCCCGTGGAGAGTCGACGACTAGTTCTTCGACCATTCCGCTATAGAACTGACGCTCGGGCGTAATGATGTCCAGTCTGTAGGTTTGGGCCATAGCAGTCCTCCGTTAAAGTGTTTCGGCCTTTTTAACGGCCTCGTCGAGATCGCCTACCATGTAGAATGCCGCCTCGGGCAGGTCGTCCACGTCGCCGTCCACGATAGCCCTGAAGCCCTCTATTGTTTTATGAAGCGGCACGAAGCGGCCGGGATTTCCGGTGAATACCTCCGCGGCGAACATTGGCTGCGACAGGAAGCGCTGCGCCTTTCGCGCCCGGTAGACCGTAACGCGGTCCTGCTCGGTCAGCTCGTCCATTCCCAGTATCGCGATGATATCCTGCAGCTCCCTGTACCGTTGGAGTATCTCCTGCACCTGGCGGGCTACCTGATAGTGCTCCTCGCCTACGATACGCGGCTCCAGTATGCGGCTGGTCGAGTCCAGCGGGTTGATAGCCGGGTATATGCCCATCTCCATGACCTGGCGGCTCAGTACCGTCGTCGCATCCAGGTGGGTGAATATCGCCGCCGGAGCCGGGTCGGTCAGATCATCCGCAGGTACGTAGATCGCTTGCACCGACGTGATTGAGCCCCTTTGTGTGGACGCGATGCGCTCCTCGAGCATTCCGACCTCGGTGGACAGCGTGGGCTGGTAGCCCACTGCGGAGGGCGAGCGCCCCAGGAGCGCCGACACCTCGCTGCCGGCCTGTATGAAGCGGAATATGTTGTCGATGAAGAGCAGCACGTCCTGTCCCTTTTTATCGCGGAAATACTCAGCCATCGTCAGGCCTGTGAGCGCTACGCGCATCCGGGAGCCCGGCGGCTCATTCATCTGCCCGAACGCCAGCGCGGTCTTTTCGATTACGCCCGACTCAACCATGTCGCGGAGCATATCGTTGCCCTCACGGCTGCGCTCGCCCACACCCGTAAATACCGATAGCCCGCCGTGCGCGGTCGCGATATTGTGGATTAGCTCGAGTATCAGCACCGTCTTTCCTACGCCCGCGCCGCCGAAAAGCCCGATCTTTCCTCCCTTGGCGTAGGGCTCCAGCAAATCGATCACCTTGATGCCGGTCTCAAACAGCGACGTGACCGGCTGCTGGTCGGCATAAGCCGGAGCCGGTCGGTGAATGGGCCAATGCTCGTCGGCCTGAATTTCGCCCTTGCCGTCGATACTCCTGCCCAGCGCGTCTACGGCGCGCCCCAGTAGCTCCTCTCCGACCGGCACCGTGATGGGCGAACCGGTGTCGTAAACCCGCAGGCCCCGGGACAGTCCTTCGGTAGCTTCCATCGCGATACAGCGGACGGTTCCCTCCCCGAGATGCTGGGCGACCTCCAAATTGACCTCGATCGCGCCGTCCCGCGCCACCAACCGGTTGAGCAAGGCCGGGACTTTGCCGGACGGGAAGAATACGTCCAGCACAGGCCCTGTTATCTGAACCAGGACGCCGGTATTTTCGGCTTCTCCCATGGTATCTGCCATCAATCTGCCTCCATTGCTATATGCGGCCGTCGGCCCGCCTTACGGCATTTGTGCCGCCTATTACCTCGATCATTTCCTCGGTCACCGCTGCCTGGCGCGCCCGGCGGTATTCCTGCTGCAGCCTTTCGATCATCTCGTCTGCGTTTTTTGTCGCTTCGTCCATCGCGCGCATCCGGCTGCTCTGCTCGCTGGCGTAGGACTGCACCAGTGTCGCGTACACCGCGCCTATGATGTACTGGGGCACAAGCGTTTCAAAAACCGTGGCCGGGTCGGGATCGTACTCCAGCGCGCCAAAGTTCCCCTGTTCGGTCCTGACATCCTCGAAGTCCGACAACTCAAGAGATAAGAGCTTGAGCACGCGGGGCCGCTGCCTCATCGCACTGACCATATGGGTATACAGTATATATACCCGGTCTATCAGGTTTTGCTCGTACAGGTCGATGAACACCTCGGCGATCTGGCGGGCGTTAAATAGCTGCGGGTTCTGCGCTGTGTGCAGGAATTCGACGTCCACCATTATATTCCTGCGATTGAAGAACTGAGAGGCCATGTGTCCAACGGTGAACACGAACCGCTCCTGGGTCTGCGTGATGTGGCGCAGCGCTAAATTGAGTATGTTCGCGTTGAAGGCCCCGGCCATGCCCTTGTCGCCCGCGATGACGAGATATGCTGTGCGGTCACCGCTGCGATGCTTAAGGAATGGGTGGTCCACCTCGCCCAGATGCAGCAGTATGTCCTTGATGATGCTGCGTGTCCAGTCGATGTAAAACGCGTTTTTCTCATACCGCTCCATCGCTTTTTTTAGCTTAACCGAGGATATGAGGTGCATCGCTCTGGTGATCTGCCGCGTCTGTTCGATGGCGCGTATCCTTTGCCTTGTTTCGCTCATTCCGGGCATAGATCAGGTTTCCTCCTCTGCGCCCTCTTCGGTCAGGAAGTCTTTAAGAAACTCGCGGATAGCCCCGTCCAGCGACTCCTTCATCTCGTCTGTGAGCTGATCTTCCGCGTCAATTGTCCGCAGGAGGTCGGCGAAGCGGACGTGCATGTATTCGAGGAACTCCGCTCTAAATTCCGCAATACGCCCAGCCGGAACCGGGTCGAGCAGGGGACTTGTGACTGCGTGTAGCAGCACCGTCTGATCGGATACGGGCAGCGGCGAATACTGCGGCTGCTTGAGCATCTGTGTAAGTCTCTCGCCGCGCCGGAGCATGAGCCGCGTGGACTTGTCAAGCTCCGAGGCGAACTGCGCGAATACCGCCATTTCACGGTACTGCGCCAGATCCAGCCGCAGCCGTCCCGAAACGGCGCGCATGGCCCGTGTCTGCGCCGATCCGCCCACGCGGGATACCGACAGACCTACATTGACCGCCGGGCGCACGCCCGCGTAGAAAAGCTCGCTTTCGAGATAGATCTGCCCGTCGGTGATGGATATGACATTGGTCGGTATGTACGCCGATATGTCCCCGGCCATCGTCTCGACGATGGGAAGCGCGGTCATCGAGCCGCCGCCCAGGTCCGCCGATAGCTTCGCGGCACGCTCCAGCAGCCTTGAGTGCAGGTAAAAGACGTCGCCGGGGTACGCCTCCCGGCCCGGAGGCCTGCGCAGCAGCAGCGAAAGCGTGCGGTACGCCACGGCGTGCTTTGATAGATCATCATACACGATGAGCGCGTCGCGGCCGCGCAGCATAAAGTCCTCGGCGATCGCGCACCCCGCGTAGGGGGCGACGTACTGCATCGGAGCCGAATCGCTCGCCGTCGAGGCTACCAGCACGCAGTATTCCATCGCGCCGTGCTCCTCGAGGATACCGGCGATGCGGGTGATCGTCGACGCTTTCTGGCCTATCGCCACGTAGACGCAGACGACATTTTTATCCCGCTGATTGAGTATGGTGTCGATTGCGATCGCGGTTTTTCCGGTCTGGCGGTCGCCGATTAAAAGCTCGCGCTGGCCCCTGCCGATCGGTATCATCGAGTCTATCGCAAGGATACCCGTCTGCAGCGGCTGCGTGACCTTATCTCTGTCGATGATACGGGGCGCTTCGCACTCGATCGGTCTTGAGCGCTCACTCGTCACGCGCCCCCTTTTGTCCAGCGGCCGACCAAGCGGGTTGATGATACGCCCTAGCAGTTCGTCACCTACCGGCACCTCGACGACGCGCTCGGAGCCCAGCACAGCGGAACCTTCCCGCACCTGTGCGGTATTATCGAGCAGCGCCGCGCCCACGCAATCCTTTTCCATGTTGAGCGCGATGCCGTAAACGTCGTTTTCAAACTCCAGCAGCTCTCCGTACTTGCACTCAGGAAGCCCGTCGATACGCACAATCCCGTCCCCCGCGCTTACGACTGTTCCTTCCCGGCGCATACTGAAGTCGCCGCGGTATTTGCGCAGGCTGTCCCTGAGTTCTCCTATGAATTGCTGGTATGATTCCATTACAAGGTCACCTTTCACACCGGAATGCGCTTATCCGTTAAGCAAGTGCTTCCGGATATCCATTAGTTGGGTTCGAGCGCTGTAGTCGTAGCGGTGGTGCCCGAGCGCGACGACGAAGCCCGCGATAAGCGCCGGATCCACTTCCACAATGAGCTTTACCGGATACCCGGTCTGACCTGACAGCTTTTCCTCGATCCGCGCTACTGCGGCCGCGTCCATCGGCGCGGCGGTGATGAGCGCTCCGTCCATCGCTATTTCACCCTTTCGTCGGACAGGAATTTCTCTACGATCCGGCGGTTATCCTCGGGCGTCACCTCGCGCTCCAGCACCCGAGACGCGATGTCGATAGCCAACCCCGCGACCTCCTCGCGCATGGCCTGCCGGGACACCTGCTGCTCCTCCCGCATCTCGGCGCGCGCGCGCTCCAGTAGATCCCGGGCCTGCCGCCTGGCCTCCTCCAGTATCTCCTCAGCCCGGCGGTCGGCTTGCTCGCGGCTTTCCTGCACGATTAGGGCCGATTCCTCGTGGGCTACCTCCAACGCTTTTTCGTATTTGCTCCGGAGCGTATCGATTTCGCGCTCACGGGCCTCGATATCCTCCCGGCGCTGCGCGAACCGCTGCTCGCGCTCGGCCAGGAACCTGCGCACGGGCTTATACAGCAGCCAGCGCAGGAACACAAACAAAACGGCTATATTGACCGCATAGGCCAGTATGTCTGTCCAGCGGATGATCTCCATCCCTGCTCACACCCTTCCCTAAAAAAATCAGCCGCCAAATACAAAGAGGATGATGAGCGCGATGACGAAACCGTATATGGCGGTCGACTCTGTCAGCGCCAGACCCAGCAGCAGTACCTGGTTGATTTTCGCGGTGGCTTCGGGCTGGCGAGCGACCGACTCTGCGGCTTTGCCCGTCGCAAGTCCCATGCCAACGCCGGCTCCGATGCCGGTCATGACCGCGATGGCGGCAGCTATGGCGATAATACCTGTGTTCATATTTGTGCACCTCTTTCGGTTTGTTTTCGCATGGTCACTACTCTAGTACCTCGTCGATGAATGTCAGCGACAGCGTGATGAATATAAAAGCCTGCATCAGTGTGTGGAATAACGAAAAATAGATAGACAGAAACGCTGGTATGCCGAACTTTAATACCATCACGCTGTATATAAGCTCCATCACGATAAATCCGCCCAGTATGTTGCCGAACATCCGGCACGCAAGCGATACCGGCGCGGCCAGATTTGTGATAAGCATAATGGGCGCCAGAAAGGGCTTTGGCCGCGCCAGCAGCCGGATCCGGCCCCATAGGCCCCGCTTGCGGATGCCGTAGACCTGTATGAGCGCAAACGTGATGAGCGAGAGAGTCAGCGTGGAGTTGATGTCCGACATATTGGGGCGCAGCCCGACGAACTCCAGCAGCCCCGAGCACACCACGAAAGCCCCCAGCGTGAATATATAGGGAGCCAGCGACGCTCCGGCCTGGGCACCAACTCTGGAATCGGTGTAGCGCTGTATGCCGTCCACCATGAGCTCCACAACGGTCTGCACGCCTCTGGGCTCGTCGGTGAACCGCCTTAGCAGAAACACCCGAACGATCGCGGCCAGCGCGATCAGTATCGCCGACGCGATCAGCGCGTTCAAAAGCGTAACCGATATCGTTACTCCGCCAATGATCGGCAGTGAG
The DNA here is from genome assembly GCA_012515725.1 of Clostridiales bacterium. Lineage (GTDB taxonomy): Bacteria > Bacillota > Clostridia > Christensenellales > UMGS416 > JAAYXU01. The sequence continues at coordinate 7,182 of JAAYXU010000078.1, forward strand.
ATTCTGGGCGGATCCAGATGAAATTCAAACATGCGCCGCCTCCTTCGAAGCGTTAGCCAAGCTTTGTAATATAGTAGTTTACTACTTTTGCGCGTCGCTTACAAGGCCGATGGAGACAGATTTTCCGGTGCTTCGCGCAAATACGGGAGTCCGGTTTCTCTGAAACCATCTGTGCGCCCAGATGCGAATCAGCCGAAAACGATATGAAAGCCGAGGGATATTTGCTATAATAAGGGCAATCTGCAACAACGAGGTGAAAGTATGAGTCCGAAAGCATTGATCGTACAGGGCGGCTGGGAGGGCCACGAACCCGGGCCGGTATCGGCGCGGTTCGCGCGGCTTCTTTCCGGGGAGGGATTCGACGTGACGGTGTCCGATACGCTGGACGCGCTGCTGGACGCGGAGCGCCTTGGGGAGCTCAGCCTAATCGTGCCGGTCTGGACGATGGGGTCGATCACGCGGGAACAGGAAACGGCGGTCAGCGAAGCGGTGGCCTCGGGCGTGGGACTGGCGGGATGCCACGGCGGCATGTGCGACTCTTTCCGGCAGAGCACGCAGTGGCAGTTCATGACTGGCGGGCAGTGGGTCGCCCATCCGGGCAACGATGGAACCCGCTACCGGGTGTACATCGCCCGCAACGCCGCGTGTCCGATCGTGGAGGGCGTGGAGGACTTCGACGTGTCGTCGGAGCAGTACTATGTGCATATCGACCCGGCTGTGAGCGTGCTGGCCCATACGCGCTTTCCGGTCGTGAAGGGCTACCACACGACCAACGGCGCGGTCAGCGTGCCGGTGCTCTGGACCAAGATGTGGGGGTATGGCCGGGTCTTCTACTCGAGCCTCGGGCATCACGACGACGTATTCGACATCCCCGAGGCGCAGCTTACGATGCTGCGGGGCATGCTATGGGCGGCCGAGGGCAGGCGGATCGCACGGGAACGCGGACTTGATCCCCGTGATCTACTATAGGAGGGCGCGATGGACAGGGTCAAAGTCGGAATCATCGGCTGCGGTAATATCAGCGACATATATCTAAAGAACATGACCGGACTCTTTCCTATACTGGCCGTGCGCGCGGTTGCTGATCGTATGCCAGAGCGCGCTACGGCCGCCGCCGCGAAGTATGGAATTCCGAAGGTATACGAAAGCGCCGAGGCGCTGCTTAACGATCCCGAGATCGACATTGTCGTGAATCTGACGACGCCGCCCGCGCACGCGCCGATATGCATGGCCGCGCTAAAGGCCGGGAAGCATGTCTACGTGGAGAAGCCGCTTTCTATCGCGCGTGAGGACGGACAGGCCATCGTGCTTCTGGCCCGCCGGAAGGGGCTCATGGCGGGCGGAGCGCCCGATACATTCCTGGGCGGCGGCATACAGACCTGCCGCAGGCTCATCGACGAGGGCCGGATAGGCGAGCCTGTCGCGGCCGTGGCCTTTATGACCAACCATGGCCATGAGAGCTGGCATCCGGACCCTGAGTTCTACTACAAATCAGGCGGCGGGCCGATGCTCGATATGGGTCCTTATTATCTGACAGCCCTCGTGAATCTGATGGGGCCGGTGGAGGCGGTCTCGGGAGCTTCGCGGATCACGTTCCCGACCCGTACCATCGCTTCCGGGAAAAAGGCCGGTCAGATCATCGATGTGGAGGTCCCCACCCATGTGGCGGGGCTCATCCACTTCGCCTCGGGAGCCATCGGAACCATCATCACGAGTTTCGACATATGGGGAGCGCATCTGCCCCGCATCGAGATATACGGAAGTCTGGGCAGCCTGTCGGTCCCCGACCCCAATACGTTCAGCGGGCCGGTGCTTCTGAAGGGCGCGTCGAAGGACGGCGACTGGGAGGAGATCCCGCTCACGCACGGATACGCGGACAACAGCCGCGGGCTTGGAGTGGCCGATATGGCCCATGCTCTGCGTGAAGGGCGTCCGCCGCGCGCCGGGGCAGAGCTGGCCCTGCATGTGCTCGACATCATGCAGGGATTTCATGACTCGAGCCGCGAGGGCATCGTATACCGCCTGGAGACACGCTGCGGGAAACCCGCGCCGATGGAGGCGGGGGAGAGGCTGTAAGAGCGGGGATACATCCACTATGGCGGCAAGTGTCAGCTTCTATGCTCCGGCGATATCGCCAAGCGCCTGCCGGAGCGCTTCTGTCAGTTCCGCCGTCCGCCCCCCGCGGTCATCCGCCATACTCTGGGAGCGGTCGCGGATCGACTTGGCGTAGGCCAGCGCGGCCGTTCCGCGCGCGATGTGCGTGCGGTACTCGAGAACGATGTCACGCAGCCGCTTCCTCATGCGCTCGTCGGTGTCGGGCTTAATGAGACGCGCATACAGATCGATAGTCTCGTCCCCGTCGCCCGGGAAATACTCGTGTGGCGCCGTGCTGTCGAATACCGCAAAGCCCATACTGCGTACGACGACCATGTCGAGACTGTGTGGGTCAAACCCGCAGTGATAGATTTCCGTGTCAAAGCCCCGCTCCTGCGCCGCGGCCGCGAGTTTTTTGAGTATTGTGGATTTCCCGGTTCCCGGCCGTCCCTTCAGATAGATCCGTCTGCGGAGGCCCCTAATTATGTTTGGCACATAGTCGATGGGCCCCAGAGGCGTGGCCGCTCCCAGGAAGCGGTGCTTCACCGTGGGCTTTCCGCTGCCGATGGCATCGCCCAGGCAGGAGTCAATGAGTTCTCCGGAGAGCCGGTTAGCCTTCTCAAAGTCCATGCTCTCGATATAGCAGCTCTCCCAGACATCGTGTACGGCCAGCGCCTGGGCGAAAGCGCAATAAGCTGTATCGAGCTCGCTTCTTATCTGCCGGCTTATCGACTGGGCGGCATCCCGCTCCGCCTGTGTGCGGAACGGATCTCCGGCGCGCACCTTCACTGACTGTGCGTTCGCGGGTATAGGTGCTTCGTGCGATCCGCTATCCACGATCGCAACGCCGGGACCCGGAAATATTACGGCGTCGATCGTCCCGTGATCCATCGCACAGTGCAGGAACTCCGCGTCATGGCCTTTCTGGGACCACTCTATACCGATCTCATATATAGACCGGGATCTTTCACAAACGCTGTCGCCCTCCACGAGTAACAGGCGGCCTGCGTCCGACAGATTTGATTCCATCAGCGAAATATAACCGCGCGCAGTGTTTCCGTCCGCGAAATATCGTAGCACGTCCGCCATACGATCACTCCTTAGGATATAGAAATAGGGTATCCCGGCACCTTTTATACCTATGCCGGGATACCCTGCCGCATGAATTCGGGTTTCAGACTTTGTCGTCGGATATATAGCGGTTGATGGCGCACAGTATCGCCTTAAAGGACGCGGTGGTGGTATTGCGGTCGGCGCCGACGCCGAACATCACGCCTTTTCCGTCTATGAGTCCGATGTAAGCTACGGCCTCAGCGTTGTGGCCGCTTCCCATCGCGTGCTGCTCGTATGTTTCGAAACGAAGGCCCGGGCAGCCCAGTCCTGCCACGGCGCTGAAGAACGCGGAGATCGGGCCGTTGCCCTCTCCGGTCACCGAGATCTCCTGACCGTCGGACGCGACCTGCGCTCTCACGCTTACGAGCTCGCCCCTCGTCTCGATCGTGTAGTTCCGCAGCGCGAGAGGGCCCGTGACGCGCAGATAGACTTCCCGGAAGGCTTCCATGACCTCGTCGGGGCTTAGTTCCCGGCCGACCGCGTCGGTCTTTCGCTGTATGACGCGCCCGAACTCCGGATGCATGGCTTTAGGCAGATGATAGCCGAAATCGTGCTCCATCACGAAAGCGACGCCGCCCTTACCGGACTGGCTGTTGATGCGGATGATGGGTTCGTATTCGCGGCCGATGTCGGATGGGTCGATGGGCAGGTACGGCACTTCCCAGTGCGCGGCGCGCTCTTTTTTGCGGGCTAAGAATCCCTTGCGGATCGCATCCTGGTGAGAGCCGGAAAACGC
>JAAYXU010000079.1 GCA_012515725.1 Clostridiales bacterium
GCGTTTTTCCATGCAACCCGATTGAGCCGCACCGAATAGAAGATACCGGGATAATGAATTTTCAAGCGCTCATACTCTATATGGATAATGCGTTTCTCGAAGCGATAGCCGGGCAGCTATACGGCCGTGGGGAGCTTGCGTTTATTGGCCGCTGCTTCGCTTTGAGTCCTGCGATGAGAGAATTGCTCCGCGCGTTCGTCCGCGAGAGCCGTGCGGGCCAGCCGGGCAACCAGCTGATGCTGGAGAGCCTGTGCGTACAGGCTGCGATACTGCTCCTGCGGGAGGGCAGCCACTCGATGTCCGAATCGTCGCCGTTTGAGCCGCATATTCATCCCGACGAGGAATCTGTAAAAAAGGCAATCGCGTACATCGCCGATAACTATCAGAACAGGATATCTCTGTTCGAGATCGCGGACGAAACACATTACAGCCCCTACCATTTTCTGAGGATTTTTAAGCGGCATACCGGAAGGACTCCCTTTGGGTTCCTGCTCGATCTTAAAATCGGAAAAGCGAAGGAAATGCTCAGGAAAACCGACTGTACCATATCGCAAATATGCGATCTGTGCGGTTTTAGCAGCCTGAGCTATTTTTCGCGTGTGTTCAGAGAGAAAACGGGACTATCTCCGTCACAGTTCAGAAGTATGTGAGCCTCCCTCCCCGGTCTTTTCACGCGCCGGGTATTCCTGTATACTGGTGGCATGGATGACAACAGTAAGAACGCGGAGATCGGCCGGGTACTGACCGCGCTGCGGCCGTTGCGGCTCATGCCCGCGGACAGCGAAAGGGGACTGCAGGACCGCATCGGAGCGGCGCTAGTCGCCTCGGGCATCGCATTCGAGCGGGAAGCGCCGCTGGGGCGCGGCCGGATCGATTTCCTGACCGCGTCGGGCGTGGGGATCGAGGTCAAGCGAGACAGGCCGAGCCGCGGCGCGCTCCTTGGGCAGCTCACGCGCTACGCGGAGCACCCGCGGGTGAGAGCGCTGGTGCTGGTAGCCGAGCGCGCGACGGAGCTGCCCGCCGTCGTTGGCGGTAAGCCGTGCGCGGCGCTGTGCCTCAACGGCAACTGGGGGGTGGCGCTGTGAGGACGCCCGATACGCCTGCCGCCGAGTCCGGGGACGGAGGTCTGCCCATCTACCTGCGGGACTGGGAGCCCTCCGGTCCGCCCCGCGGCACCCTCTCGTATAACCGCCGCCGGAGGATGTGGCAGATCGCGGCCGACGATCCGCATGTCGCCCAGCTGTGCAAGCGCCTGTTCCCCGGCACCGACCGCGAACGCCGGGGATACTGCTATTTCCCCGATCATCCGCGATTTGTGGGCGACTGCCGGTGGCTTATGATGCGCTTCCCGCTTGCCGTGGCCGCGTCCGACCGGGCCAGGTGGCAGACCGCGGTAAGCGGCGCGCGGCAGGCCGCGATGGAGCGGCAGCGGCTTCTCACGGGCCCGCGGGAGGCCGAGCCTCTGCCCGGCTTTTTCGAGGGGGAGCTCATGCGTTTCCAGCGGGAGGGGCTTCACTATCTCTTGCATGTCTCGCGCGGGCTGCTGGCTGACGAGATGGGTCTGGGAAAGACGGTGCAGGCTCTGGCGGCGCTGTCCCGCCTCGGGCGCTATCCGGCTCTCATACTGACGCCGCCCCATCTTGTCACCAACTGGCAGCGCGAAATCGCGCGCTTTCTCCGGGTCGCCGACGCCGAGGGCTTTCCGGCCGCGCCCCAGGTGCATGTTTTTCGCGGGCTGACGCCCTACGATCCGCCCGAAGCGCATATCTATATCATTCATTACCTGCTTCTGCGGGGCTGGAAACGGGCGCTGCCCGAAATGGGATTCCAGACCGTCGTTATGGATGAGGTGCAGGAGCTGCGGCATACGGGCACCGAGAAGTACAGCGCGGCGAGTCTATTAAGCTCGAGCGCCGAGAGGGTATACGGGCTGTCGGGGACACCCATATACAACTACGGCGGCGAGATATGGAACGTAATGAACGTAATAGACTACCACTGCCTGGGGGACTGGGAGGGATTCACCCGGGAATGGTGCGCAGGATATGGCCGTCCGCTGCTCGCCGACCCCGAAGCGCTGGGACGGCATCTTCGCAGCGAGGGACTGATGCTGCGCCGGACCAAGGCCGACGTACTGCCTGAGCTTCCGCCCAAACGGCGGGTGGTGCAGGAGATCGATTCGGACGAGGAAATATACGAGCAGGGCATGCAGCCCGTATGGGAAAAGATACGCAGCCTTATGGCCCTTACTGGCGGCGAGAGCGCGGCCGCGCTGCTGCGCGAGAGGATAGCCCAGGACGAGCGGCAGGCCACGGGCCTGTCTAAAGCGCCGTCGGTATGCGCGTTCGCGCGCGGACTGCTGGAGGGCGGCGAGCGGGTGCTGCTTTTCGCGCACCATCACAGCGTGTTCGACATCTATCGCCGGGAGCTGGTCCGCTACCGGCCCGTGTTCCTGACGGGGCTGGAGGACATGCGGCGCAAGGATCAGGCGATAGCTGCCTTCATGGAGGGGCGGACCAATCTGTGCTGCGTCAGCCTCCGGGCCGCCGCGGGCCTTAACCTGCAGCGGGCCACCTGCGTCGTGTTTGGCGAGCTGGACTGGTCTCCCGCCGTTCACAGTCAGGCTGAGGACCGCGCCCACCGCATCGGACAGCAGGACTCGATACTGTGCTATTATCTGGTCTGTTCCCGCGGCTCCGACCAGGACATGCAGGACGCTCTGGGACTCAAGGTCAGCCAGTTCCGCGCGCTGATGGGCGAAACCGACCGCGGCGAGGAGCAGCGGGACGACGCGCTGCGCGCGGCCGGCCGCCATATCGACCGGGTGATCGAGCGGCTCACGCGGCGCATCGCGGCGCCCGGCGCGACGGGGGACGGGAGATAAGCATCGGCGACAGGATGGGGATTCCCGCCGGGGAGACCAAGCGGGCGCAGGGCGAAAGCATTTACTTACCGCGGGAGCGCCTGTGGCATCTTGTCAAAAAACAAAAGAATTTGAGCGTCCGGGAGTACTCATCCTCCTTCTACACAATCCGATTTTGCTTAAACAAATACCCCCAATCGCCGCCTGGCGATTGGGGGTACGCATACAGGTTTAGCCAAATCAGAGCTTTCCGGCCTGCTCGACGACCTCGTTCATGGCCGCAAGCGCTTCGTCGGGAAGCTTGTCGTAGCCGCCCCGCTCGACGGCCTTGGCGGATATAAAGCCTACCCTGTCCTTTAGGCGGGCGATGAACTGCCTTTTGTATTCCGCGTCGGTGAAATCGGGCTTAAAGCCCTCGATCGCAAGCAGCTCGATTCCCTCAAGGCCCATCGACGTAAAGTGCGCGGTACCCTCTACGATTTTCTCGAGGCTGCCCAGCGTGGCTTCCTTGGTCACCTTTTTCTTCATGAAGAAGCCGGTGTTGAATATGTAGCACTCGACCCCGTGGTCAAAGAGTGCCTTGAACGCCGCGTAGTCGTTCGCCAGAGGATAGGTGCGGAACGGATTCGCGTAGGGCTCGACGACCAGCGCGTCGGGATCAACGCCCGGAGCCAGCCGCTCGGCGCTCGTGCGCTTCGTCGCCAGTGTGGCGCCCAGCGTAGCCGCGAGAACCGGATCGGTGATACGGAGTACCGGCGGGAGAGTCGGATCCTTCATGAGCCATATGATCGCGTTGGCCGGCTCATCGAAGCGGTCGACGCGATTGGGGCTCCACATGCGGCTCTTCATCGCGCGTCCGTTTCCATTGCGGATGTCCTCCATGACGAGAACCTTGTCGCCATTTTCATCGAGCGTGACGCCGTTGTTCTGGATAGTAATAAGGTACGCGTTGTCGGGACTTCCCAGCGGGTAGTCCTGCGTCTTGTCGAAGTAGGCGGGCTCCAGCGCGACCGCCGCGCCCGTATCGACCGACAGCACGAACGCGTCGTCATGCAGCACCGTAATATCATACTTGCCCTCGTGGCGCGCGTGGGTGATCGTGGACTTGCCAGAGCCCGACAGACCGAACACGCCGGCGACGAATTTGCGGCCGTTATTGAGATTATAGCGCTTGAGTCCCCCGTGGCAGGCCGCGTAGCCGTGGCGGTTCGCGATGCCCCACGCCAGCGTCAGCGTGCCCTTCTTGTGCTCGCCGAAATAGCGCATGCCGAGGATCGCGGCGCAGTTGTGCGCGGGATCGAAGAACGCAAGGCCCATCGGATGATCGGGATGCGACCAGGTGGGGTCCGAGAAGATATAGATGTCGCCTTCGTTCTCGATGACCCGGCTGTCCTTGTACATGTTGTAGTATTCTTCGGTGATGTATTGGAAATTGAGCATCCAGGAGTACATGATGTTCTCCTCGTGCTCGGGGATTAGGAGATGCAGCTTGACCATGAATTCCTTGTCCAGCCCCGCGTATGCCTGCGCGTGGTAAAGCTTCTTAAAGCGGGTATTGTACACGGCCTCGCGGATCTTGCTCGAGTATTCCTCCAGATCGATGCCCGGCTCGCCCAGTATGCGGCGCGCGGCCGCCGCGCGGCCCTTGACATCCCCGTCGTTAAAAAGGAGAACCTTCGCGTCTGCGGGTAGCCCGATCTCCTCGGCGCGGTGCACCGTTTGATCCAGCACCACGGTGCCGGGGGAGTGACAGGCCAGATGGTACGCTTCGGCTACCGTCCGTACCGGAACGACGTTGTTGCCGTAGAAAGCGGTCTCGATCGTTGACCGGATAGGGGAAAAATATGGGCTTTTGAGTTGCACTTCGCTCCACTTGTAGTTTTGTTTGGTAGACATCTTCTCCTCCTGATTCACTGAAATTGGCGCGATGGGCGCCCGAATGGGACTATTTTACCCTTTTCTCGGAAACGCAAGCATCCATTCATGATGCTCGTAAAATTATTACAACGTACCCCATTCTGGATTTTATCATAAATGCGCATCATTGACAACGATATTAAAAAAATGAATGAAAACTTGCAGCCAGTAGCCTGATTCGGCGTTTGACCGGGCCACGCAACCCAGTTATAATAAAGGTACAGGGGTGGAGCGCATGAAGGAGATAAGCCTATGGCGAAGACAACGAGAGCGTTTTTTATAATTCTGCTCGTGGCCGCGATGACCGTCGCGTCGGGATGCGGCGCTGACCGTTCGCTTGCCCGCCGCGTGGACGCGATGCTGGAGGGCGGCGAGACGGGCAGGCAGGCGCAGCGGGCCATCATGGATGAGGCCGACAGCGTGTATCCGGTGCTGCTTGAGTGGTTGGAGAGCGCCGACGCGAAGAGATCAAAGCGTGCCCAATCGGCGTTTATGGCGCTGGGCGAGGATGCCCGGCAGTATCTGCTCGTTCACTTCTCTACGATGTCCGAAAGCGCTCGTCCTCTGGCTGTCGAGGTGCTTGCCGCTCCTGCGGATAAGGAATCAATACTGCGGCTCATATCGCTGATGCGCTTTCCCGACGCGCGGGACAGTGTGGTGAGCTCGATCATCGCGATGGGGGAGCCGGCGGCCGCGTATCTTGCGGGCCAGCTTCACAGCACGCATTACAGTGATTCGATTGACGCGGCGCTGGCCGCATTCGGAGAGACAGCGGTTCCGCTCGTCGTGCCCGCGCTCAAGAGCGAGAACGCCGACAAGGCGCGGCGCGCTATAAATATACTAATAGCGATCGGGGAGCCAGCCATACCGGGGATGGTGTCGGGGCTTCTGGGATTTGGGAGCGGCGAAGAGGCGCTCCTCCGCGCCGGAGAGGCGTTCGCGCGCTATCCGGAGGCCGCGATATCGGCGGTGCTTAATACCGTTTGCGGCGGGGAGGGCGCGCCGGAGGCCGCCGCGAGTATGCTCTCGTCGCTGGACGCGTCCTACTGGCCGACTATCTTCTCCTATCAGACAGCCCAGCAGGACACGGGTAGGCTGGGGCAGGTGCTCGCGCATCTTATACGGGACAGGGTGACAGTGTCTGGCGCTCTCGATATGGCGATAGCGGACTCGGGCGACGCGCTGTGGCAGGGGGTTGGAGCGGGGCTCGTGAGCGGCGGATTTGCCGATGAGACGATGGTGGAGATACTCTCGCGCATCGGTTCGTCGGCCGATAGCGACAGACAGCTGGCCCTCGCGGCGGAGGCGTTTCTGCCCGAGGGGATATCGCGTGAACTGGTACGGGCGCTGTGCGACGATGACGCAGAGGCTTTCAGTACGCTGGCGCAGGGGCAGAGCGCAGAGGGGCTCCGCTGGATGGGGCGGCATCTATCGCAGGCGGCGGACAACAAGGCGGTCTATACCCGGTGCGCCCGCGCGCTTGAGGAAAGCGGCGGCGACACCCGGCAGGCGCTCCTTGCCGCCTACGCGTCGGGGACTGGAAACCGCCTGCCCGCTCTTGTAATGGGGATGCTCTCGAGCGCTGACGATACCATGAAACAGGCGGCGCTTACCGCGCTTGTCCAGGTCGAGGGCGAGAACGGCAACCTGAACGGGTCATTCCTCTACGAAGGGCTCGATTATACCGATTTCCTGGAAGGATGGAGCGGGTGCCTTCTTAGCCCGAACGACGATCTGGCCGCGCTGGCACATCAGGTGCTGGCGCGCGTCCCCGCGGGCAGCGTCAACCACCGGTTCTTCGACGGGTTGTTCATCGCCGCGCCCAGCGAGTATCTGCTCGAGGTGCTTTCGGGCCACTATTGGGAGGAAAACGGTGTCAAGGCTTCGCTGCGGTATCCTCCGGACACGCCTGACGCGCAGGAGGTAGCCACCGTCGCGCTGACCATATCAGGAGGGATATCGGGCGTAGCCGCGGCCGACGCGCCCGACATGAAACCTGTTGCCGCCGGCATACTGGAAACTCTGGGACTGCGTATCATCGAGTCAGCGCAGGAGGCCGATCTGCTGCTGGACCTGGAGTACTCCGGACAGCCGCTCAGCAAGCATTATCCGGGCATGGCGAAGGCCAGCTATCCTGGCGCCCGCTTTTCGCTCGTACTGCGAACCACCGACGGCGTCAAGGAGATTCGCACCGACACAGAGTGCGCGCTGGCTCCTCCCGATACGATCTCGGTCACAGACGCGACTGAATACCTGCCCGATCCCATCGACGCGCCGCTTACGGACTGCTTCCGGGAAGCATACATCGACGGGCTGTACCGGCTCTTTGGCCGCGAAACGCTCTTTGTTCTGTACCGCGATTATCCCGACAGTGTGCTGCCTCTGGCCCGTCCGCTGTGGGAGAACCCGACCGCATAGCGGCACGCCGGGTTTTCCCGCTGCGAAAGGGCGCATCACTGCGAATACACATGGCCCCGGTGCTGTACCAAAAACGCACCAGGAGGCCATGTTTGTTCTATTTAGGCTCTTTTTTTCTTGACACCAGTGAAAACATAAGTGTAAAATAAGAACATCAGTTCGCATACAGGCGAGGAATCCCGCTTTTCCGGGAAAAAACCAGCGCACTGCCCTGTATACTGTATACGGTGAAAGGGAGCGGACGAGCGCGGGAGGGATGAGATACTATGAGCGCAACCTGCCGGAAACCGCACCGGGAAAAACCGGAAGCGTTATCGATCCTGCGCGTGGAGACGGCGACGCATATCTGGATCAATCCGGAGATAGGAAACCTCAGGGCTGCTCTTTTTTCTTCATTGCCCGGGACAATATGCTCAGAACCTGCGAAATCGTCTCCTCGGTCAGCTCGCCGTCGCGCAGAGCCGATTCGAGCACCTCGAGAACCGTGACGCCCCGGTCGCGCAGCGCCCGGGGGAGCGCATCGTCCGACAGAACGGCAGCCTGCCGAACCGTGGTGCGGCCCAACAGGTAGTCCACCGAGCACCCGAAATATCCGGCGCACGCGATGAGCACCTCGCGTCCGGGTTCCTTGACTCCCCGTTCGTATTCAGAGATCGCCGTCTGGGACAGAGCGAGCTCGCGGGCCAGCTCCACCTGGGAGAGCCCCTTTTCCTTTCTTAGCTCCTTCAGCCGTACCGAAAACATAGGCGCAAATTCCTTTTCTCCTCTTGACATATATATCTCACGGAGATATAATGGCGACAAGCGATAACTCCATCGGAGTTATCGCTACATATAAATACCATGATAGCTATTATACCGCCCGTATGCCCGGTTGTCAATCGGGCCGCGGCTTGAGTTTCCGCATTAGACGTTAACCTAACAGCAAGAAATTGAACAAGGCATGAAAGAGAGCGTCAGACAGAGCCAAAGTTAAGAAACA
>JAAYXU010000080.1 GCA_012515725.1 Clostridiales bacterium
GTGCAAGCTCAGGCATGTAACGATGCACACAAAAAACCCGCCGCGAAAGACGGCGGGTTTACGGCGTTTTACGGGATTAGCGCGGGGAGATTTATAGCTTTTTGTGTCTCAGAATGTGTTTTTGACCCGCTTGGACTTTATGAGGTAAACCGTCACGCCTGCGATGATGAGCGCGAACAGGATGCCAAGCGTCAGCGTGTTGCCCAGCGACGCGGGTTCGCGGAGTATGCCGTCCACGGTTATGGCAACGATTGCCGCCAAATGCAGCGCCTGTACGAAGAGGGCGATACTGCGGAACAAACGGTGGCGGATAAAGTAAAGAATAATGAGCATAACGGCATACAGCACGTACAGGCCGCACAGTCCGCTGATGAGGCGATTGCCAATGGACAGGTACCCAAGGCACTGCAGTCCCATGAACGGAAGGCTCAGCAGCAGGTACACAAAGACCGCGATAAGCCATCCGCCACGGCCCACAGGCCCGGTCGGCTCAAGCTCCTTTATGGCGGTCTTCTTCTCCCAGGACACCGGCTCCCTGCAAAAGGGGCATCGGGTCTCGGAGGCGTCCATAAGTTTACCGCACTGAGGGCAACGGGGCATTGTCGATCATCCTTTCGGGCCGGGAGGGTTGCCGCGCTTAATGACGACGCCCAGCCGTGACTTTTGCTTGCGTATACGCTTGCGCTCCTGCGCTTTGCTGATGAGTGTGGTTTTGGGCGCGACCAGACGGAATACCTGGCGCGTGTCGCCGTGGAGGGCTATGAATTCCACGCCGCTGTGCAGCGTATAGTCCCTGCGAAGGGCCGACTCGGTCAGCGGGCCATTCTGGTCGCCCATGCCCGGCTTCAGGCTCTTTTTCGAAACGAGTACGGTCTGGGGAGTGCGGCCGGCCTTTATGATGAGTCCCGCCGCGTTGACCCGCTCGGCGGTAAAGGGTACCATCCTCCATTTGACGATGGGCGCAAGCTCTATCCGGCTGGGCGTCATGCTGAGCACCCATTGGCCGCTGCTGGTGCGCTGCTGCTGCCGGTACTCGATCCACGCGTTCTCGCGCGGGAACCTGCGGCGCAGAAACAGCATGCCCGATAGAACCGCCGCAAGTGTCAGCAGCAGCAGCGGTATCAGTATCTGTCCGCCGTAGCGCGCAAATACCGACATGTCGGCTATCGTGAATGTGAGCGTCTGCCCGGCGGTGCGGCCGTCGCCGCTGACATACCGCAGCAGCATCTGCACCTGTCCCACCGATGTGATGAGCGGGTTGCCGCTGTAGTACCGGAGCGAAAGGACGTATCCCATGCGCGCGGGATCGTATTCGACCGTGTACTCTATGGGATACAGGCACTCCACGGTAAGCTCGCCCCGGGCGGCCTGCTCGGCGTCCAGAGGTTCCCCGTCCAGAGTCGGCGTGATCACCGCCTCCGCTTCCTCCAGCCGGGTGAGCGGAATGGATCCGCTCTGATGAGAGCTTGTGATTTTGAGCGTCAGAGGTGGTGGATCGGATGGCGCGCCGGTCGGCTCGGCCGTGGGCGCTTGGGTTACGCCGGGCGGGGGCGCCTCATAATTCATGCGGCCCCGCACCGTAAAATACCCTTCCATCGACGCTTCCCACACCACCGATACCCGGCTGTCGGTCATGCGGACATTATTAAGCCGGAATCCGTCCACGCTCCGGGTAACGACGCCGTCGCGCAACTCCTGCAGGCGGCACGATAGTGCGCCATCAAGGAGCGCCGGGTCGAAAAGATTGCCCTCGCCGTCGACCAGCACGGCCTCTATATCCACAAACTCGCCGCTGCGGGGAAACGCGATCTCGCTGCCGCCGCTCAGATAACGGAGCCTCAGGCCGATGGCCGGCTCCAGCAGCACCCGGCACCGGATCGAGTCCAGATCGTCTGCGAACGTGAGCGTGTAGCCGCCGGGAGGCAGCATACCGTCAGCGGATGTAATATGAGTGACCGAGCCCGACAGAGAGCTGTCGCTCGTTAGCTCGATACCGTTATCAAGGCGGAAGGGTCCGGGCGCCTCGATACCCGCTGCCGTAGTGAGCTGCAGCGTCTGTCCGTCGGGGCCCGTGGCTGATACGAGAGGCTGCGCGGAGCCCTGCACATAGACCACCATGCTGCGAAGCGGGATCCGCGCCGAGCACGTCATCTCGCTCACGCCTGACGCGGCGAGGTTTTCCTCCGAAACGCGCTGCCGGGCGGATATGACGTCGCTCAGGTCGGCCATCGTCGAAACGATGCCCTCCTCGTCGGTGCGATAGACGAGGAACCCGTTTGCGGGATCGGAGACGGGACAGGACACATCCTCTCCGATCGCGAAGAACACGACCTTGAGCGTCTTATTGCGGGCGGCCATGTCGCGTATCATACCGGTGAAGCGCTCTGTGAGGTCGCCCGTGAATCCGATGAAGTCGCCGTCGGTCATGATGACGAGCCAGTACTCGTCCTGCGCGGGCCGCTCTAGCGTCAAAAGATGCGCGCAGGCCGCCTCGACCGCCCCAAACGGCGTGTTGCTCACAAAGCCCTGCCAGCCCCGTATGGACTCCATCGCGGCGGCGCGGTCGCCCTCCATGAGATTGACGGGAAGCGCGTCGGGGTCGCTCATGTAGGTGACATACAGCTCGTCACGCTCACTAAGAAGCGCCAGAAATGTCTGCAGCGTGTAGTTGGCCTGTATCCAGCGCTCGAGCGGCTTGCGCGTGGCCGGGTCATAATACATACTGCCCGAGTCATCGTACACGACGGCCACATGCCGGGCCGACTGCTCAAAGGCGACCGGCTCCCCTTCGGCCGCCGCGAGGGGCGCGCTAAAGAACGACAGCGCCAGCGCTGTCGCCGCCACAGCCCACAAGCCAATACGTTTGACCGACATGGTTCCTCCTGAATGGATTTCCCCACTATTACAATACCATTTTCCGCGTTGGTTGAAAAGCGATATAATGAAAAAGTATACCGAATAAATTGCTGCCCAGATGAAATCGATTTTTGAACTGCAGCGGGGGCTTGTAAACGCCGCGTCCCTGTACGGGTGACGCCCGTAAAAATAGGCAAATAGCGGTAAGCAAATGCAAACTTCCCACCACCCCGTTGCAACCCCGCCCAGTTTTGAGTACAATCAATAGGAACCGCCGATACATACCGACATGCGTTGCTTTGAAAGGAGCCCATATGAAAATCAAGTCAATCGAACTGTTCAAAGTCCCTCCACGCTGGCTTTTTCTGAAAATAACGACCGACGACGGGATCAGCGGATGGGGCGAACCGGTGGTCGAGGGCCGGGCCGCCACCGTGGAGGCCTGCGTACGCGAGATGGAGTCCTATCTTATCGGAAGCGATCCGTTCCGCATAGAGGATCTGTTTCAGGTTCTGTACCGGGGCGGATTCTACCGGGGCGGCCCGGTGCTTACATCGGCGATATCGGGTATCGAGCAGGCGCTCTGGGACATCAAGGGAAAGGCGCTGGGGATGCCTATCTACGAGCTCATGGGCGGCGCGGTACGCGATACCGTGCCGGTCTACTGCTGGATCGCGGGCGACCGGCCGGCCGAAGCGGGCGCGGCCGCGAAAGAGAAATATGATCAGGGCTACCGCGCGATCAAGATGAACGCGACGCCCGGTATCCGGTGGATCGACAATTACAGCGTCGTGGACGCGGTCGTTTCGCGGGTGCAGGACATCCGCGATAAGCTGGGGTATGAAATGGACGTCGCGCTCGATTTCCATGGACGCGTACACAAAGCGATGGCGCGTGTGCTCATGAAGGAGCTGGAGCCGCTCAGA
>JAAYXU010000081.1 GCA_012515725.1 Clostridiales bacterium
CACCCAAATCGCGCATTAGGATCCGCGCGAAGTGGCACAGGTTCGCGTCCAGCCGCGCCACCATCTCCCTGTCCGCGCCCTTCTGCGGCCCGTACACCGCCGACGCTCCCTCGGGCCCGCACAGCGGATTGGTTACATCGCAGGCGACGCGCACCGACACGCCGCGGTACATGGCGGCGTCGAATCCCGACGCATCGATGCGGTCAAGCGCATGAAGAGAACCGCCGCCGCGCGGCAACTCGCCGCCCTCCGCGTCCAGCAGCCTGAACCCCAGCGCCTGCGCCATGCCAGCCCCGCCGTCGTTGGTCGCGCTGCCGCCTATACCCATCATTAGGCGCGTACAGCCCGCTACTACCGCCTCGCGAATAAGCTCGCCTGCTCCGTAGGTGCTGGTCAGCATCGGGTTGCGCCGCCCCTCGGGCACCAGCGTCAGCCCGGAAGCTTCGGCCATTTCGATTACGGCGGTAACGCCGTCTCCCAGTACGCCCCAGCGCGCCTCCACCGGCTCTCCCAGCGGGCCGCTCACCCGACTTACTCGCAGAGCGCCGCCGGTTGCCGCTACCAGCGCTTCTACGGTACCCTCACCGCCATCGGCCAGCGGCAGGCACTCGACGTCCGCGATTCCAGCAAGCCCAAGTCCCCGCTTCACGCAGCGGGCGGCCTCCGCGGCTGTCAGACTCCCCTTGAAGGAATCGGGCGCGACGATGATTTTCATACACGGCTTCCCTTCCCCATTATTATAGCAGACAGGCGGCGTACATTGGTCAGTCTTTTCGCGTTATGGAAATTTCTAATGTTCCCTCTATTTCCTCGCGTACTCGTAGAGCTCTATGCGTTCGCCCGACGGCCCGGTAAAGAAGTTCATGCGGCTGCCCGAGGGGAAAAGGTCGGACACCGTGTGGTTTTCATCGTAGTCGAACACGATGCCGCGCGACTTGAGCGCGTCGGTCATCGCGTCCAGCCCCAGCACCTCTATCGCCACATGGTCAATGGTTCCTTTTTCGCGCCGTGCGTCGGATTCGATGAACTCGACGACAAGGCCGCCGCACCGCGCGAACCCGAGCTTGCGCCCGTTGGGGAGCGTATGCATATGGTACCGCTCGAAGCCCAGATATTCCGCGTAGAAGTCCATGCTGGCGTCCACGTCGCGCGTCATGACCCCGACGTGCGCGAGTCCCTTGACTAGATAATCTGCCATACTATTTACCTCTTTCTTTTTTATTGGGCGGGGAAATAAACTCAAATATCATCGTGTCGAACCTCATATCGCAGTACGCGGCGTCCGCATCGCTGCGCACCGTCCAGGCGACAAGCCGACCGCCCAGCAGCCGAAAAATCCGCAGCCCTATGTGTCCGCGCGCGTCTTCGTGGCGGTAGGCTACGAAATGCGGCCGCGTCGACACATTGGTCAGCACCTGCGATAGCAGCAGCCGCTGGTAAGGCGGGAGTGAGCGAAAGCTCCTCATGCCCGCGGAAAGCTGGCCGCGCACGACGCCCGGCCGGTTCCTCCGGAACCAGGCTACGATACCCGGATGAAAGGACTCGATGCAGCACGGGCCCTCGTACCGATCCAGTATCGCCGCGGCCTTTTCGCACAGCGACTTCCAGTCGGGCACGTTCTTAAGCTCCACGATGAGCGGAACCCGTCCGTCCACGAGAGAAAGCATCTCGCTAAAGAGCGGTATGCGCTCCTGCGTACCGTGCAGCGGGTACCCCCTGAGCTCGTCCAGCGTGCACTCGTCCACCCTCCGGTCTACGCCGCATACCCGCCGCAGGTCGCCGTCATGAAAAACCACCACCTGCCCGTCAGCGCTTAGCTGTATATCCAGCTCCATGCCGTATCCGGCGTCAGCCGCCGCGGAGAACGCGGCCAGCGAGTTCTCGGGCACGGTCCTGTCACGGCTGTGCAGCCCCCGGTGCGCGTAGTTCGCCCGCCACAGCGTACCCGCGTCCGCGGGCGCCCTACCGGGCGCGACCAGTATTCCATACAGTACGACCAGCGCCAGCGCAGCACCGCCCAAGCCAATGAGCCATTCCATACCGCTTACCTCCGAGTATCCTACCAGCTTCATTCCGCGCTTTGGCTAAGCGTGAGCGTCCCGGCAGCCCGGGCGGGCTTCGAGTCGCCGTGCCGCACCATCGCCATCGTCACGATCGCCAGACCGACGAATAGCGCGCCGTAGGGCATCAGCGTAAAGTAGCCCACCCGCTCAAGCAGTATTCCCGACAGTATCGGCGTAATAACCTGCGCGGACATAGAAAACGTATAGTAGTATCCAGTATACTGCCCGACGCTGGCGCCCTTCGACATTTCCAGCACCATGGGCAGCGAGTTGACATTGATCGAAGCCCACGCGACGCCTGCCAGCGCGAAGGAAACGTACATGAGCGGGCTGTACTGCGTATAGAGGGAGGCCGTCCCGAACACCGCCGTCAGCAGCGCGAGGCCGATGAGTATGCTCTTCCTGCGCCCTATGCGCGTGGAGAGTATGCCCACCGGGACAAACGCGATAGTCGCGACCACGACCGCCACCATCAGTATAAGCGACGCTTTGGACTCGTCAATGCCCAGCGCCGTGACCGCGTACTTTGAAAATGCGGTGGTCACCGCGTTGTAACCCATAAACCAGAGCGATATCGACGCCAGTATGAACGTCATGCTCCGACGCACACCGGGCGCGAGCTTCGGGCCACGCGTTTTCTTCACCTTGATGCTCTGGCCGGCCTCCTCCGCCTCCTCGGGGTCGATCCCCGCCTCGGCGCTGTCCCTGCGCATCTTACGGACCAGCTTTGGCTCGTTCACGGTCAGGAAAAGCACCAGCGTACCCACGAGCATGATACCCACCGTAATGAGAAAGACCGGCCAGTAGTTCGCGGTTTCGGGATTCTTCGTATCCGGAGCGAGGAACGAGTTGAGCAGCAGTATCATCGCGCCGCCCACTGCGCCCATGAGGTTGATGATCGCGTTTCCCTTGGAGCGCAGCGGCTTTGGCGTGATGTCGGGCATGAGCGCGACGGCGGGCGAACGATATACGGCCATGCTGAGCAGCACTAAACCCAGCACAGCGATGAAAAGCGGCAGGTTCCGCGAGTGGGCCGCATACGGTATCATCAGTATGAAAACCGAGGCGGCCAGAGTTCCAAAAAGGATATAGGGCATCCTGCGCCCGATACCTGTCTGGCTCCTGTCGGAGATCATGCCAAAGAGCGGTAGCAGGAAGAGCGCGACGATGTTGTCAAGGGACATGATGAAACCCGAAACGTCGTCGCCGATCCCGAACGTATTGAGAAGAATGAGGGGAACGAAGAAATCATAGAGCTGCCAGAACGCAGAAATAGTCAGAAATGCCAGGCCCACGAGGATCGTGCTTTTTACATTCAGTTTCATCCTAATATCCTCCTTGCGGGATTCCATGCTGAGTGTACCATTACGGCTGTTTTTTTTCAATCAAAACAAGACACAATGGCGGTTAATTTTTATGTATTTGGGTGTTGAGATAAATACATATTGTTTCCGGCATTAAAAGGCGCGGCCAGAGAAGCCCGCCCCGCTGTATGGATTGCTTGTTTAACCATGCCCGGTGTATTCGCTACAGACAAAGCTGCGCGTCAATAGCTCAGATTGATATCATAGTTTTTGTCCATGTCCTCTATGAAGTCATCCTCGCATGTGCATGTGCTTACATAGCAGTCGCACACGTCCTGCGTGCCGAAATGATCCTGCGTTGAGTGCCGGAGGGTATCGAATTTCCGCTTAATATACGCATAGTGCGCGATCGCGTACAGCGCGATCACCGCGGCGCATAGGAGCATAATTACCGCGGCCACGAAAGACCGTCCCGCCGCTGTCCCCGCGCTCTCAAGCATCCTCTCGGGCTGACCTGAATAAGCGGCCAGTGAACGGTTTCCGATGAACAGCGCCAGCAGAGCCAGCGCACCCGAAAAAAAACCCAGCATTATGGACATCTGCATCCGCCTTTTGTGCTTGATGAGCTTCTTTCTTCTTTTTCGGAACGAATAGCTCAGCCTTTTTACATACGCGGGCTCCACTGTGCGCCCTCCTTTCCGGTCACACTATTCCTATGCGCACTTGTCCCGCGCTATGATAGACGGGAATGGAGCTTTTTCCCTTCGGGGTCTAATTATTCGTGGACAATTACTGTCGCCCTGGCCGAAATTTGTCTAGTAGTTGTCATATTCCCCGCAGATTGCTATAATAGTCCGGTCAGCATCCTTTGGAGCTGAACATATGGTATCCGGACGCGAGAACGTCAGGTATCCAAGCAGGAACTTGAACGGAGGAACTCACCATGAAAAAGAACCAGAAAACCCGCACACTGGCAACCGCCGCGCTGCTGTCGGCCATCATACTCTTATTTGGCCTGCCCATGTCTCCGCTATACTTTCTCGGATTCATTAAAGTGGACGTGTTGCAGGCTACGACGCTCCATGTACCGGTGCTCATAGGCGCGGTGATCGCAGGCCCGCTGGTGGGAGGCATACTGGGCGGAGTATTCGGCCTGTGCTCGTTCATCGACGGATTTCTGATCTACTCGGCGCTTGGATTCCTGTCCCCCGGAGCGGACGTGACCGGCGCGGCCGCCGCGGGCATCGTAGCGCTCCGCATCACGCTGCTCTTGCTTCTGACATTCGTCCCGCGCATCGTGATGGGCGTGCTAGCCGCGCGCCTCGGCGACGCGCTGCGGCGCAGAATGCGGCGTCCCCTCGCGTTCGCGCTGACAGGCGCGGCAGGCTCGATCATGAACACTGCGTTTTTCCTGGGACTGCTGGCGCTCTTCTCGGGCCCGCTCCAGGCCGTTACGGTTTTCGGCATGAACGAGGGATTGCTCGCGTTCATCGGCATCATCACCGCCTACCACGGAATCCCCGAAGCCGTCCTTGCCGCCATTGTGGTGGGCGCGATATGCACCGCGCTCTGGCCTCAGTTCGGACAGGGCAGGCACGGGGAGCCTGCGCATAAGCAAAATTCATAGTAAGGAGAAACCAATGTCTCTTCTCATAACCCTCGACGCCGGCAACTCCAGCATAAAAGTCGGCATTTTCAGCGGGACCGATATGATCCAGTACGCCCGCCTGTCCACGGATCTCAAGCGAACCAGCGACGAATACGGCATGCTGCTCATCGACATATTCCAGTATGCGGGTCTTCAGACCAGCGACGTGGAAGGAATCGTCATTTCGTCGGTGGTCCCCTCAATCAACTACTCGCTGGAGCATATGTGCCGCACCTTTTTCGATAAGAGCCCGCTCTTTATCGAGCCGGGCGTCCGTACGGGCATGAACATACTCTACGAGAACCCCCGCGAGCTGGGCTCCGACCGCATCGTGACGGCGATCGCCGCGTACGAGAAGTTCGGCGGGCCGGTCATCATCGTGGATTTCGGCACGGCGACGACGTTCGGCGTGGTCAGTGAGCAGGGCGCGTTCCTGGGCGGCGCGATCATGCCCGGCATCCGCCTGTCGGTTGACGCGCTCGTTTCCACCGCGGCAAAGCTTCCCAAGATCGAGCTGGAAGCGCCGGACCGTGCGATATCCCGTTCCACGATAACCAATATGCAGTCGGGCATCATATATGGCTTCACAGGCGCGGTCGATAACATCATCCGCAGGATGATCGAGGAGCTGGGCCGCAACGACGTAACGGTCGTCGCGACCGGCGGTCTTGGACGGCTGCTGTCGGGCAAGTCGGTGTACATACAGCATATCGACAGCCGCCTGACGCTGGAAGGTCTGCGCATCGTATACGACCGTAACCGTCCCCGTGAGGTACCGGCATGAACATCGGGATCGGGTTTCTTGGGTTCGGACATATCGGCAGCGGCGTATGGGGCGTGCTGAACGCCAACGCGGATACGATCGCCCATAAGGAAGGAACTACCTTCACACTGCGCAGAGCGCTCGTGCGGGATTTACGCAAGCCGCGCGCGGCGGCGCTGCCCGACGGCGTGCTGACCGACCGCTTCGAGGACATACTGGGAGATCCGGGCATATCGGTCGTCGCGGAGTTCATGGGGGGCGTGGATCCGGCCTGCGGCTATATCGAGGCTCTGCTGCGGGCGGGCAAGAGCGTCGTAACCGCCAACAAGGAAGTGATCGCCCAGCGCTGGCATCGCCTGGAGACCGCGGCGCGCGAGGGCGGAGCCGGTCTCTACTACGAGGCCAGCGTGGGCGGCGGCATACCGGTTATCCGCACCATCACCGATTCGCTGCAGGCCAACGACATCGACAGCGTCATGGGGATCATCAACGGTACAACCAACCACATACTCACCCGTATGAGCGAACAGGGGCGCTCCTACGATGCGGCGCTCCGGGAGGCCCAGGAAGACGGACTGGCCGAGCCCGACCCGCGTAACGATGTGGAGGGTTTCGACGCGGCGTACAAGCTGTCGATACTGTCCTCTCTGGCGTTCCACGCCCGCGTACCGGTTGACCGCGTCTACCGCGAGGGCATCACCCGCATGACGCCTGAGGTCATCCGGTACGGGCAGGAGCTCGGGTATGCCGTCAAGCTGCTAGCCATAGGCAAGAAGCGGGGAACCTCGATCGAGGCGCGGGTTCATCCGACATTCATCCCCGAGAATCATCCGCTCGCGTCGGTGCGTGGGGCCTACAACGCGGTATTTCTCCATGGCAACGCCGTGGGCAATCTCATGCTCTACGGCCGCGGCGCGGGCGATCTGCCGACCGCCAGCGCCATCGTTTCGGATTGCATCGTGGCGGCCAAGGCAAAGGACCACCGCTATAATTCCTTTCGCAACGAGGCTCGGCCCGCCCCCGAGGTCGCATTCGACGGAAACTGGCAGACGAAATACTTCCTAAATCTCGAGGTAATAGACCGGCCAGGAGTGCTGGCAGCCATCGCCGGCATACTGGCGCGCCGTCAGGTCAGCGTCGCGTCCCTCATCCAGAAGGGCTACGGTACCGCGACGGTGCCGCTTATATTCGTCACCCATCAGACCTACGAGCAGTCGATGCTCCAGGCGGTGCGGGAGATCGAGTCCCTGCCCGACATCATTGAAATCAAAGCCCTCATCCGGGTGGAGGATGAAGACTCCGCCTGAGACTCGAAAGGAGGTTTTTATTATGAAGGTGGAAAAAGCCCAACAGACGACCGAAATCCGGGAGAAGATGCGGGGCGGCGCGGGCCGCGCGCTCATCCGGAGACTGACGCCGCAGGACGCGATGCCGAGCAACTGCCGACTGATCGCCGAAGTCACGCTGGAACCGGGCTGCTCGATCGGCTCCCACGTCCATGAGGGAGAGACCGAGGTCTTTTACTTTACGGCGGGACGCGGCCGTGTTAATGACGACGGCACATGGGCCGACGTGCAGCCCGGCGACACGCTGGTGACGGGCAACGCTGCGCACGCTGTGGAAAACACCGGCGACACGCCGCTCGTATTTACCGCGGTTATCATACTTCACTGAACCGGACGGAGGTACACGATGGAAAAAGGCAACATTGAGATCCATTCTGAGAATATATTCCCGATCATAAAAAAATGGCTCTATTCCGACCGGGATATATTCATCCGGGAGCTTGTTTCCAACGGCGTTGACGCGATCACGAAGCTAAAGAAGCTCATATCGCTGGGCGAAATCGAGCTGGACGAGCCCGCGTGGCGGGTGGACGTCCACTGCGACGCCGAAGCCGGTACGCTTACATTCACCGACAACGGCATCGGCATGACCGCCGACGATGTGCGCCGGTACATTAACCAGGTCGCCTTCTCGAGCGCTGAGGAATTCCTCGCGCGCTATCAGGGCGGTTCGGATAGCGACCGGATCATCGGACACTTCGGGCTGGGCTTCTACTCGGCGTTCATGGTCTCCCGCAAAGTGGTCATCGACACGCTCTCCTATGAGCCCGGTGCAGCGGCCGTACGCTGGAGCTGCGAGGGCGACACCGGATATACGATGGAGGACAGCGACCGCAGCGAGCGGGGCACCACCATCACGCTCTATCTGGATGAGGAGAACGGCGAGTTTACGAACGAATACACAGTGCGCTCGGTGCTACTGAAATACTGCTCGTTCCTGCCCGTCCCCATATACCTTACAAGTACGGGCAAAAAGGACGACGGCAAGGCCGGGGAAGCGCCCGCCCAGCCCGAGCCCGTTAACGATACAAGCCCCCTGTGGCTTAAAGCGCCGCACACGTGCACGGACGAGGAATACAAGGATTTCTACCACAAGGTATTCTCAGACTACCATGACCCTATTTTCTGGATCCACCTCAACGTCGACTATCCGTTCACGCTGCGGGGCATACTGTTTTTCCCGAAGCTCGCCCACCAGTTCGAGAGCGTGGAGGGCAAAATCAAGCTCTACAATAACCAGGTCTTCGTCGCCGACAACATAAAGGAGATCATCCCCGAGTACCTGCTGGTGCTCAAGGGCGTCGTCGACTGCCCGGATCTGCCCCTCAATGTATCGCGCTCGTTCCTGCAGAACGACAAGACGATCCGCCGCATCCCCACCCACATTACAAAGAAGGTGGCCGACCGGCTGATGGGGCTTTTCAAGACCGAGCGGGAGCAGTATGAGAAATACTGGGGCGACATTCATCCGTTCATCAAATACGGCTGCATGCGGGACGACCAGTTCTACGATATACTGCGCGACGCGCTCCTTCTGCATGAGAGCGGCGGCGGGTACATACCGCTGGGCGAGCTTATGAAGGAGAGCGAAGAAGCGGACGCCGCCCACGAAGAAAAGAAAACCGATTCGGACAAACAGGAGCGCAAGGAAACACGGATCTATTACGCGAACGATCCCGCGCGCCAGCAGGCTGCGATGGACCTCTACAAGCAGGCCGGGCTGCGCGTCGTGGTGCTGGACTCGCCCATCGATCCGCATTTCATCACGTTCCTCGAGATGCGCGGTGAGGGTCTGCGGTTCGTGCGTGTGGACGCCGAGATGCCCGACGCGCTCAAGGGCGAGGCCGCCGTGGAGGAGGACGACCGCAAGTTGCTGGAGACCGCGTTCCGCCGCGCGACCGGCATGGAAAAGCTGAAGGTCACCGTACAGTCTCTCAAGTCCGCGGATACGCCCGCCACGCTGCATCTGGATGAATTTCTCCGTCGTTCCCAGGAAATGAGCCTGCTGAGCGGCGGTATGCCGACAGACCGGGAATTTCTTGCCTCCCAGACCGAGCTTGCATTAAACCCTGGCAACGCTATCATCGCCGCGATACTGGCCGCCGAAAAGAAGGGCGCCGCCGCCGAAAACGACCCGGTATGCCGGCAGGTCTACGATCTGGCGCGGCTCGCGTCGGGTCTCATGGAGCCCGGGGAAATATCCGAGTTCATCAGCCGCAGCCAGACGCTCCTAAGCCGGCTCATGCAAAAAGACGCATGACCGCGGAAGGTCTGGTATTCAACATCCAGCGCTTCTCGATCCACGACGGTCCGGGCATCCGCACGACGGTATTCCTCAAGGGCTGCTATATGCGCTGCTTCTGGTGCCACAATCCCGAGTCGTGGGAACCCGCACCGCAGCTTCAGCTCTTTCCCAATAAGTGCATCAGCTGCGGGGCGTGCCTTAAGGCGTGCCCCCGCGGCTGCCACGAGATTAAGGACGGCGAGCGGGTCTTTCACCGGGAGCGGTGCGCGGCGTGCGGCGTGTGCGCCCGCGAGTGTTACGCGGAGGCCCTCGTGCTGACCGGGTATCCAATCACGGTGGACAAGCTGCTTGAAGAGGTGCGCAAGGACGAAGTTTTCTATCGCAACTCTGGCGGCGGCGTCACGTTTTCGGGCGGCGAGTGTATGCTGCAGATCGGTTTTCTGGAGGCGGCGCTCGCGGCCTGCCGCGAAAAAGAGCTGCACACTGCGGTCGATACCGCGGGAAACGTGCCTTTCTCGCATTTTGAACGTATACTTCCCCACACCGATCTATTCCTGTACGATCTCAAGCATATGGACCCCGAGCGCCACCGTCAGGGCACAGGCGTGGATAATGCGCGTATCGTCGATAACCTGACTAGGCTCGCGCACAGCGACGCTGACAAGGTATGGGTGCGTATACCGGTCATACCCGGATTTAATAACAGCCCCTACGATATGGAGGCGATCGCGGACTTCCTGCGGACGCTTCCGCCCCCCGCCAGGGTGGAGCTGCTGCCCTACCACCGGCTGGGAGAGAGCAAGCTGGCTGGTCTGGGGCTGCCCAAAGGCGAACAGCGCTTGGAACCGCCCGCCCGGGAGCATATGGATCTCCTGACGGGTATATTCACCGCGCGCGGTGTGGCGGCGGTACATGCCTAATATTATGAGATAATCCTGCTCCCCTGCAGCGTCTCCAGCTCCTCTTCCCCACTGGGACAGCGGAGCGTGATTTTACCGTCCTCGAGCTCCACCAGCATTTTCGATTTGCCGCATACCCCCATCGCCTCCAGATACTTGCGCGGGAGCTGAACGCGCCCCGTGCCGTCCACGATCGAGAGCTCCACGTGGCTCAGTTCCTCCTCCTCATAGGAAGAAACGCTGCGCAGCTCGTCACGGTAGGAGCGGCGGCGTATGAATTCGCTCGACGTCCTGCCGTCGCGGATGGCTACGATCCGGTCGACCTTCCGTGAAAGGTTGATATCGTGCGTCACGATCACGACCGTTAGCCCGGTCTGCCGGTTGATGCTGCGGAATATGTCCATGATCTGATCGGCTGTCCGGGAGTCCACCGCTCCCGTGGGTTCATCAGCCAGCAGCAGCCGCGGATTGTTCGCTAGCGCGATCGCGATGCCCACCCTCTGCTGCTCGCCGCCTGAGAGCTGTGCCAGACGGCTTCTGGCACGGTGCGCCAGCCCGACCTGCTCCAGTAGCTCCATCGCGCGCTGTCTGCGCTTGCGGCGGCCTGCCAGCACCATCGGGAGCTGTATGTTGTCGAGCGCGGTCAGATAGGGTATGAGGTTGCGGGCGTTGTTCTGCCATATGAATCCCACGGTCTCCCGCTTGTAGCGGACATAGTCGATCTCTTTGAACTTGAGAAGGTTCTTCCCGTCCACGTAGAGCGATCCGGCCGACGGACGGTCCAGGCCGCCGATCATGTTGAGCAGAGTGGATTTTCCGCTACCCGAGTTTCCGATGATGGCCATGAGTTCGCCATCTTCGACCGTCAGATCCAGCCCCTGCAGCGCGATGACCTCGGTCTCCCGGGTCTTGTAGATCTTTACCATATTTTCACACTGTATCATCGGGCTCTCCCTTTCGGGCGCTTTTTCGCGCAAAGATTCCTTTTACTTTCCGTAAAAGCGCGGCTACGCGATTTCCGCCGCCCGATACCGCGCTTTGTGCAACTCTACGCTCTCTCTTTCGGGGGCGTTGTACCCGCGTAAAGATCACTTTCACCTTCTTTAGCAGCGCGGTGACACGATTCCTGCCTTCGGATACCTCGCCTTGCTTTGCGGGCGCAGGCTGCTCGGGCGGCTCCGGTTGCTCCGCGGCGTCCGGCTCGGACTGCGCGGGCTCGCCGCCGTTTCCGTTGGCCGAAAGGTCGTTGTCGATGACCTCGACCACCTGGCCGTCCTCCAGCGTATAGACCTTGTCGGCCAGCTCCATCATGTTCGGATCGTGCGTCGTCATGATGACGGTAGCTCTCTCCTCATTGACAAGGTCGCGGAAAAGCTTCATGACCTGCAGCGCCATATGGGTATCAAGCTCGGCGGTGGGCTCGTCGGCGAATATGAGCGACGGCCTGTGGGCGATCGCGCGGGCGATCGCGACCCGCTGCTGCTCGCCCCCCGACAGCTCGCCGGGACGGTGATGCATACGATTGCGCAGCCCCACGAAGTTAAGGCAGCTCTCGGCACGCCTGCGTCTCCCCTTGCGGACGCCCGCGACGCGCAGCGCGAACTCCACATTTTCATACGCCGACATGAGCGATATGAGCGCGACCGACTGAAACACAAACCCCATGCTCCGGCGGCGGATACGGTCTCTCCGGCCCTCGGAGATCGCGCTGATA
>JAAYXU010000082.1 GCA_012515725.1 Clostridiales bacterium
ACCGGGGCCAACACGCTTTCGGTGGGCGCGCTGGTTCGGTCGTGGCAGGCAGTCATTTCGACCGAGATCGCGCACCTTTCGGTGGACGAGACCGGAGCGCCTGAGAAATTCGCCGGATGCAAGATACTGACCGCGCCCGGCGATAAGCTGACGCCCGATGCGGTCGAGGAGCGCCTGTCAGCGCTGGGCAGCATGCACCAGAGCCAGCCGGCTCTTATTTCACTAACAAACCCTACCGAGGCGGGAACTCTCTACACGCCCGATGAAATCGCCGCGCTCGCCAGTATGGCGCACCGGAATGGGATGCGGGTGCATATGGACGGGGCGCGTATCGCGAACGCCGCCGCCGCGCTCAGTTCGAGCTTCCGTGAAATAACCCGCGACTGCGGCGTGGACGTGCTCTCGCTGGGCGCGACAAAAAGCGGGCTCATGTTCGGAGAGGCGGTAGTCTTCATGGACGCCGCGGCGGGCGCGCAGTTCCCGTACATCCGCAAGCATGGCGCGCAGCTCCACTCAAAGATGCGCTATATCGCGGCGCAGTATCTGGCGTGGCTCGACGAGGCTGTCTGGCGTCCCGGCGCGGCGCGCGCCAACGAGCTGGCCGCGCGGCTCTCCCGGGAGCTGTCGGCGCTCCCCGGCGTTGCGATGGCGTTTCCTACGCAGGCCAACGGTGTTTTTGTGAATTTCCCGGTTCCGGTTGCGGAGGCGATCGCGCAGCGGTATTTCTTCTACGATATGGAGGCGGGCGGGGGACGCAAGTGCAGCCGCCTCATGTGCGGGTTTGACACGCCCGGGGACGAGACCGACGCGCTGCTCAAGCTGGCACGCCGGGCGGCGGGATACGCGCAAGAGCGGTAGCTTTTCAGTACTCCGCTCCGTCCAGCGCGGCCGGAACGCACCGAATGAGCTCTTCATCCGACAGCCCAGGCGGCATCGCGACCGCGAGCCGCGCTGACGCGCCGGGTAGCGCGGCAAGCGCCGCCACCGCCTCCGTGATATGCGCGGCAGGGCCGCTGATCAGCTCGCGGGGCAGTGTGGCGAGCACAGAGCGCCCGGGCCACGCGGAAAGCGCCTCCCCGGGCGGTAGCCACGCGTCCGGGGGCAGCATGAGACAACCCGCAGCGGGGAACTCCCAGCCCGCCGATACCCGCCCGGCGGCCTCTACCATAACGGCCGCGCCGGGAAGCGCGGCGAGAAGCTCCCGGTACCGCGGCAAACAGAACTTGCCGAAGTCCTCGTCCGATAGAAGCTGCGCGTCCAGCTCGTCGGGAACCATGACCGCTCTAAAGGACGCGCTCTCGCGTGCCGCCACAAGCGCCTCGGTCTGCTCGCGGAACAGGCGTCTGAGATGATGTATGCACTGTCTCACCGCCTCGGTATCGGCCTGCCTGTCGGACGCAAGCTCCCGGGCGCACCGATAGCGAACCGCAAGATGGGCCATCGGCGTGGGCATGGAGGATACTAGGGGCAGACCCAGCTCGCCCAGCGCTTCGTCGGCCTGAATATACGGTCTATAGTCGGGCGCGACGCTGGCGTCTCTGAGATAGCTAAGGAGCGGCCCGTAGTGAGCGGGACGCGTGACGAAATGCTTTCGGATGACGGGCAGGCCGCTGTCCGGGTCGGGGAAGCATTCCTGCGTCAGACGGCCCTCGGGCGTGTGCAGCACCGACGCGGTTCCCGTGACTCCGTCACGCGATACCGGAGCGTGCGTGATCGCGCAGTGCGGATGCTCCACGCGGGTAAGGCCCGCCGCGCACAGCGCGACCGCCTCCTCAAGGCCGGACAGGGGCGGTCGGCCGGGCGTATGCCAGTAGGCGACAGGAACCCGCTCGCCCCGTCCCCAAAGCGTGTCGATCATGCGCTGACGCGGGGATTTATCCATTTGCCGCCGCTCCTTCGCCCGCCAATACTGCGATCACCTCGTCCCATGTCATGCCCGCCCGGATATCGGGCCGATATAATAGATACAGCGTCTGCCAGTCCAGCTCGGACAGCGCCTGCGTCTCGGTCCAGGGGGCGTAGAATATACTGTCCTCATACAGGTCTGAGTCCTGCATGAGCCCAAGCATCTGGGTTACTTCCTCCAGAATCAGGTGATTGCGCTGCTCCTGCGTCGTGACGTCTGTCGTGATGCCGACCAACGCCTTTTCGATGCGCATGCCGCTGTCCCACCACACCTGAAAGTAACCCCAGTTTCCCTCCACATAGCCGGGAATCGCGTACGCCATGCCCGAAAGCGGCACGAAATACATCTCCACGCTGCCGCCCGACGCGACCCGCCGGATGTCGGGCATTCCAGGAATCATGCCGAGCGCTTCGATATGGCTGTCCAGCGTTACAAGATCCTCGTCAGTCGGGCTGCCGCTGACCTGGATGAGTATCGGCTGCTCCCATTTGCGCACCTTGCCCTCGCTGCTCGCGGAGCCGCCGTATTCGCTCGAGAAGGCTATCTGCGACAGGTAATACCGTACAAGCGACGGATCCGGCGTCGGATCGGGAGACGGCGTCGGTGCGGCCGTCGGAACGACCGTCGGCGCAGTCGTTGGCGCGGACGTCGGAAAAGGGGTTTGCCGCGTTTCGACGCGGGTATCGCTCTGGCCTAAATATGTAGCGCGGATATTTGGCGGGCCGCCGCAGGCCGCCAGCGCCATGGTGAGCGCCAGGCAGAGACATGCCGCGCGCGCGATTTTCTTCATTACCCCGCCTCCATTCCGGTTTATATTATCACAAAATATGTTTTCTTGAAATAGCCCCTGCGGGTATTCATGTTGTACGGTTATTCCGACAACTCCTTATTCCATGCCGCTTTGCCTCGTACGCGTGTTACAAAACTGAAATGGTTTATACATAATTCGAGCAGAGTTTTCATTTGACAATGAAACGCTATCATTTATAATGGTGAAGTACTCAGCTTCCTGAGAAATTGATTTGGAGGTGATCGGATTGGCGTACGACAGACGCGGCCGCGGCGGCCCGCCCCGGCGTACCGGCGGTGACCCGCCTGTTCGCCGCAACAGCCACTATGAGCCCACGCAGCGCCGCAGCGCATCCCAGCCGTCCGACCGCCGGACAGCTTATGTCAGCGGTGAGCGCGCGCCCGCGTATCGCAGCGCGGTCTACGAGCCAGCCGGGACCGCGGGCCAACCCGAAGTTCAGCCGCGTCCGACCAAGAGCCGTCCCCGGTTCCGGATGACGGATATTCTTATATTCCTGGTCGCTATCGCGCTTGTCATGGTGCTCATACGGCCCATGTTCGCTTTCAGCCAGACGACAACCAATCCCAACGATCCCGAGGGCGGCGGGCCTGTCGCCGCCTATCCCACGATCACCGAGATCATGGCCGCCAACGGCAGTGCGCTGTGCGACTCCCGCGGCGAATACTCGGACTGGATCGAGGTCACGAACCTGACCGGCCAGACGATAAATCTCGCCGGATACGCACTGTCTGACGACATCGAGTCGCCCGACCAGTTTGTTTTCCCGTCGGTGGTTCTTGCGCCCGGTGAAGCGGTTATCGTATTCGCGAGCGGCGCACAGATGACCGATAGCGCGACCGAGCTTACCGCGCCGTTCCGCCTGAGCCGCAGCGGCGAAACCGTCGTCTTGTTCGATCCCTATGACAACCCTGTCGATCAGGTCATATTTGATTCGCTTGAAACCGACATGTCATACGCGCGGGACCTAAAGAATCCGAACTCCTGGATAAAAACCCACAGGTATACCCCCGGATACCCGAACGATGACGCGGGCTGGCAGGCGTTCTCGGAGACGCGGCGCATTGAGGGCAGTCCCCTTGTGATCAGCGAGGTCATGACCAGCAACAACATCACGCTGACCGACGAGGACGGCGAATACTGCGACTGGATTGAGCTCTACAACAGGGGGACCGAGGCCATCGACCTGACCGGATACGGTCTATCCGACCGAGAGGAGTCTCCCCGGCGGTGGGTGTTCCCGTCGGTGACGATCGAGCCGGGCGCGTATCTGCTCGTTTTCGCCTCGGGGAAGGATCGCGTCGACCCATCGGGCGTGCTACACACGAGTTTTCGCCTGAACTCCATTAAGGAAACCGTCGTAGTGAGCAATGAGCGGGGCATTATACTCGATTCAGTGACGATCACTGATCTTGCCTCCGACAACAGCACCGCGCGGGTGGGCGGAGGCGACGTGTGGGAGGTATTTACCGCGGCGACGCCCGGCTATCCCAATACCGACGAGGGCTTTAATTCCTTCCAGGAGGATCAGCTTGCGGCGACGCACAGCCCCGTCATCATCAGCGAAGTCATGAGCGGCAACTCAAGCACTCTGCAAGACCGATATAAGGAATATTCCGACTGGATCGAGCTGTATAACCGCGGCAGCGAGCCCGTATCGCTGGCTGGTTACGGGTTGAGCGATTCCACCGACCGGCTGGGCCTGTGGGTATTCCCCGATACGGTGCTAAACCCCGGACAGTATTTGGTGGTATTCGCAAGTGGCCGCAACGAAGCGGTAGCCGGCGAGGAACTACACACGAGCTTCTCACTCTCATCGCTGGGCGAGCCGGTGGTGCTCACCGACCCCGAGGGCGCGGTCGTGGACAAATGCCTGGTTTCGGGCATGCCCTTCAATATGAGCTACGGACGGGGCGACAGCCTCACTTTCCTATATATGGATGAGCCAAGCCCGGGCGCGGCCAACGGCGGAGGCTGGCCGGGCTTCGCGCCGCAGCCCGAGTTCGTGCTGCCGGCGGGCAGCTATGAGACCGCCCAGCAGATCGAGCTCATCGCTCCGGAGGGCACGCGCATTCACTATACGCTCAACGGCGACGATCCCGACGAAAGCTCCCCCCTGTACACAGGGCCCATATCGATCGGTGA
>JAAYXU010000083.1 GCA_012515725.1 Clostridiales bacterium
CGGATGCCGATCACGATCTTCTGGGATACTTTGTTAAAAATATCCGAGCGAATGTACACAAGGATACTGCGAACCACCATTATGCCAAGGAGCGCTAGCAGTATCGTTGTCAGCAGTTCGGTCCTGCCGCCCTTTATTACGTCGTCGACGAGAACCCGGGATATGAGGGGTGTGACCAGGCGCAGCGACATGATCGCTATGAGGATGATGATACCCGGAAAGACCATGCTGTCATAGGGACGGATCATCCTTATTATGCGCTTCAATGTATCGATGAGTCATCTCTCCAATCTCTAGGAGCTCCATCAAATATTATCTGCTTGCGGGGTAAATGTCAAAGCTATTTATTGCCGAAATGGTTACATACTCAGGATGATTCCCCGGTAGTCGCTGTTTCTGACAGTCGCTTCGCCTGATCGTCGTTTTTTTCGGAGATTTCATCGGTTTTACTTTGAAATCCGTATAAGGTAGGTTATAATAGGCGGGATAACCATGGCGGGAGGACACGATGGCCGATAAGCGAACGAGGCTTCCTTCTTTTTATACTTACTTTACACTGTTTGCGATGGCCGCGGGATCCTACCTGGCCTTTATTAACGTATACCTTGACGACATCGGTATGTCCAAATTTGAAATCGGATTGCTGTCGGCCATCTCGCCGCTGGCCGCGATGCTCCTGCAGCCGCTCTTCGGGATGGCTGCCGACCGCGCGCGGGCCAAGAACACTGTGGCGATCGTCCTTATGTGCCTTCTAGCTGTGACATCGGGGCTTTTCATGGCGCTCCGGGGTCGTATCGCGACAGCGACGCTGATGGCTATATGGACGAGCGTTCATTCGGGGCTCCTGTCGGTATCCAACGCCATCGCGCTAGAGCACCTGGGCGAACTGGGTATGTCCGAGAGGTACGGACGGATCAGGCTCTGCTATTCGCTGGGATACGCCGCGTCGGGCGGGTTGCTGGGTCGGCTAATAGCCCAGGATATGGCGTGGATTTTTCCGGTAAGCGGCATGCTGTGCCTGCTGTCGCTGCTGCCCCTCGTGCTGCTGCCCCGGATAGGCGGCAAGCAGTCCGAAGGGGAGAAGATCCCCTGGACTCGTATCTTTCGTTACCGACGCCTGATGGCGCTCTTCGCGTTCGCGTTCGCGCTGACAGTGTCCAACAGCTACACATACACCTACATGCCCGTGTATTTCCTCCGTCTGGGCGGCACACAGGAGCTGTATGGCTATCTGGTTTTCTTCATGGCAGCTGTGGAAACGCCGTTTCTGCTCCTGTCGGGTCGTCTCATCAGGCGGTGGGGCGCGGAGCGGCTGATGCTGGTTCCGGCGGCGTCGCTGCTGGCCCGATGGATTATCGTAACGCTGGCCGAGTCGCCTATTTTGGTATTTGCGTCGAACCTACTGCACGGCGGCGGCTTCATCGTGATGCATTTGACGCTTGCGCGGTATGTGGCCGATACCGTCGAGCCTGGCCTGCACGCTACCGGACAGGCTATGGTAAGCGTGGCGCTCTTCAGCATGAGCCGGGCAGTCGGGGGGCTTGTGGGCGGCTGGCTCGCCGAAAGGCTGTGTGCGAATCTGGGAGAGATTGAGGGCCTTCACAGATTGTTCGCGCTCAACGCGGGGTTTGTCGCGGCTGTCGGTATTACTCTGGCTTTCACGCTGTGCTTCTGGCAGAGACGTGAGCACATAGGGGGCGGTTCCGCCGGGAAACCGGGACGTCCGATTCAGGAAGCATGATCAGAGCGGCTTCCGGTCATTCAAAAAACAGGCTGCGCACATTAGTGCGCGGGAGGGTCTTTTGTCAGAGGTAATCAGCAACAGACGGTTTCTGTCGACCATGTTTAGGCTGGCTTTTCCCATCGCAATGCAGAATCTGCTCATAGCCAGCATGCATATCATCGATACGGCGATGGTGATCGGACTTGGGAATGTCAACACTGCGGCCATCGGGGTGGCAAGCAGGTGGGTCTTTCTAATAAACCTGTTTTTCTTCGGTTTCTGCTCGGGAGCCTCGTCCTTCATATCGCAGTACTGGGGTGTGCGCGACCTGGCCGGGATACGAAGAACTTATGGACTCGCGCTTGCCAACGCGCTCGTGTTAGGGTTTATCTACACGCTGGCAGCAATGCTTGCGCCCGGGCCGATGATCCGACTCTATACCGGGGAAGCCGCGGTGGTGGAGGCGGGCGTACGCTATCTGCGCGTCGCCGCGCCGGGCGCGATGGCGACCGCGTACGTGACCGTAACCGCCGCTGCGCTGCGGTCTACCGAGCGCGTGTGGCTGCCCTTTGCGACCAGCGCGTTTGCGGTACTGCTCAATACGCTGCTAAACTGGTGTCTCATATACGGGAACATGGGCTTTCCGGCACTGGGGATTACCGGCGCGGCGCTGGCTACTGTCATCGCGCTGTGGGCGCACGCGGCGCTACTCACGACGCTCTCCCGGCGCGGACGCGACATCATCGTCGCTCCGTTCTCCGCGCTCACCGACTGGAGCCGCGCTTTCGTCGCCCGCTTTTATCGGATCGCGCTTCCGGTTGTCTTTAACGAAGCGCTTTGGGCGGTGGGAACAAACATATACAGCATGGTGCTGGCAAGGCAGGGCAGTGAGAACTACGCGGCCTACACCGTATATTCGTCGGTCGAGCAGCTTGCGTTCGTGCTGTTTATCGGTCTGTGCAGCGCCTGCTCCATCATGGTGGGCAAGGCCATCGGCGCCGGGCAGATCGAGCTGGGCTGGCGCTGGTCAAAGCGCTTTCTCGTAATCATACCGGTCATGGCCGTGGTGATCGGCTCGCTTCTCATACTGCTGCGCTGGCCCCTCGTGCGGCTCCTCAATATCCAGACGGCGTACACCGAGGCGATGACTGCGAGGTTGCTGCTTATATACGGACTCTGGATGACCGTGCGGATGATTCCCTACATCACGATCGTGGGTATATTCCGCGCGGGGGGAGACACGCGGACGGGTTTTTTTATCGACTGTGTCAATGTGTTCGCGCTGGGCGTCCCCGTGACGTGCGTGCTGGGACTCGCCTTGAGCGTACCCTTTCACTATCTGGTGCTGGCGATGTATGTGGCGGAGGATAGCGTAAAGTGCGTGATGTGCCTTAAGCACTTCGTAAGCAGGAAATGGATACGCCGGTTGACCGCCGGAACCGAGCCGGGAAGCCAACCGCAAATCTGTGCGCAGGAGGAGTGATATCGTGAACGAGAAGGATTACTATGTTGACATCGTGGGGAAGATCGGCTCTATGGCCCTCATTCGCCGGGAAGACGAGGACATCGACTATAATATATTCGCGAGACTAGGAAGCGAGCTGCGTCCCGGAATGATATGGGTAAGCTCGGGCGCGACAGAGATCGGCCGCCTGGATTATATTAAGCGGCACGGATGCGAGCCCGAAGGCGATCTGGAGGAAATCAAGTCCGACTATGCCGCCCAGGGACAGGCCATTCTGATGGAGAACTACCGGCGCTTCATCAACCCCGCGTACTCGGTCCGGCAGCTGCTGGTCGAGCACACGCATTTCAACGATCCGGTCAAGCGGGAGTATATCCGGAAATTTCTGATGCGGGCGGCGTCCCAGGGCGCGGTGCCTATCGTGAACTACAACGATCCGGTCAGCTTCGAGGAGAACCGCCGGATGGAATTAAGCGCGCTGCGCTCCCGGAACAGCCAGGTCGTAGAGTGCATAGACAACGACGAGACTGCCGGTATCATCGCGCTCATCGTCAAAGCGCGCCGACTCGTAATCCTTACGTCGGTTGAGGGCATCTACCGGGACGCCGACGACCCCTCCACGCTGGTTGAGACGATCACCGGGCCCGACGCCGACACGGTAGAGGAACGCATCCGTGCGCTGCAGCGGTGTTGCAGGGGCGCAAGCCGCGCCGGGGCCGGAGGCGCTTTCGCGAAGCTCGCCTATGTGCTGGGCCCTGTCCGTCACGGAACCGCGGTCTATATCGGCCACGCGCGGCACCACATCAGCGACATACTGGAAGGGCGCGCGGCCTGTACGCGCATAGGGATCGGGCTCTAGCCTCAGCTGCGCGGGACAGCGAAAAGCGGCCTGCCGGACTCCGGCAGGCCGCGCATGTATCTGTGGCTCAGCGCCCGTATGAGAGGGTGACAAGGCTCATGATATCTTTGGCGATGCTGACAGGATTGGACTTGCCGTATCCTACGTAGAACACCTCTCCGCCGTCCTCGGCATCATAATCGGCCAGTATATACACTCC
>JAAYXU010000084.1 GCA_012515725.1 Clostridiales bacterium
CGCCCATATCGAAGAAGGACTTGACCAGCATCGCGACCTTTCCGATCGCGTCGGCGTCGGTAAACACACCCGCGTCGAGTTCCAGCGTCAGCGGGCCGCCGTTCACGACCCGCTCAAGAGGGGGTCGTGTAAAGGAGTGGATGATCGAAAGGGGATCCGGGTGGCGCGACTCCAGCGACGGCGAATAGTTGCACGAGAGCGGCGCGCCTGCCTTTCTGCCGTCCGCGGTCGCGCCCACCTTCCCGCCGTGCCAGAGATAGTACATCGCCGATCCCGTACCGGCGCGGAAGCGTCCGCCCCGGTCGTTTCGGAGCGGCTCCAGCGCGTCGGCGAAGCATTCCAGCAGCGTCCCGGCCAGCGCGTCTGTCGCGGGATCCCCTTGCCCGAACCTGGGCGTTCCGGCGAGCAGACGCTGGCGGACCCTCTCGTCTCCCGCGAAATCCGCATCCAGCATACACACCAGCGCGTCGGCGGAGATCGTGCGCTCCTCAAATACGAATTTGCGCACAGCCGACAGCGCGTCCACGGCGGTCGAAAGCCCGGTACCGTGTATGCCGTAATTATTGTAGCGGCTGCCAAGGCTGATATCGCGGGCCCGCTCGATACAGCCGTCCATGAGCACCGACCTGAACGGCGCGGGGATCATCCACAACCCAACCACGCTCCGGGCCAGCGCGCGGCAGCGCATGGTTATCTCTGCGCGTACGCGGTCCATGAGCGCGTCAAAGTCGCCGCACGCGGTCAGCTCCCGGCCCACGACGCTCGCAACCGCGCCCGCAAAGGACAGCGCTTCGATATTGGGTACGTCCATGCCGCGGCCGGGGATGATGAACTCCCAGCAGGCGGCCACCGTGTAGTCGGCGGCGTCACCCGGATCGTAGCCCAGAGCGATCAGTCCGGGTACGACCGTGTCGTCTCCGCAGTACTGCGGGAATCCGAGGCCCTCACGCGTAAGCTCGGTTCCCAGGCGGTATATTTCCTCGGGGGTATCGCGGCTGACGCGCAGATTGATCTTCGGGTCGATGAGCTTCAGCTCAAGGCTGGCGCGCAGGCACATGCGGGACAGCGCGTTGAACGCGCAGCGGCCCGCCGCGTCGGAGCCGCCCAGCATCATGCTCTGTCCGTTGTCGCCCTGCTGTACGCCCGGATACAGGTCGCTGTCCCGGTTGAAGGTCAGGAAGAACTCCAGCAGAAGCTCGAACGCGCCCTCGGGCGTCAGACGCCCGGCGGCCAGATCGGCGTCCAGATAGGGCATCATGTACTGGTCGAAACGACCTATCGTGTTATGGTACTCTCCCTCGCACCAGAGCGTGAAGTGCAGTATCCGGAAGCTCTGCAGCGCCTCATGGAACGTCCGCGCGCCGTAGGCCGGGACGCGCGTAAGCAGCGCGGCGATGTCCTCGCGCCCGGCGGCAAGCGCCGCGTCGCGGTATCTGCGCGTCAGACAGAGCACCGCGTCGATGCCGCGCAGTACGCAGCGTAGAAATACCTCGCCCTCTTTATCCTCGTCACGGCGCGCCGCGTCCAGCCGGGCGGCGGCCTTCTCCCGCCGCGATAGGAGCCCCTCGGCGATCGTGGCGGCGTAGTTCGGGCAGATATTGCACACCTGTCCCTGCTCGTGTATATAGTGGTCGGCCCGTATCGCGTCCCACTCACCGGGCGTAAAAAGCGGCGGCAGACTGCGCACGGTGCGCGTAAACACGATCCGCTCGCCGGGCAGCAGCACGGGTTTCTCGGCGGCAAGAACCGCGTTGAGACGCCGGGTCGTCCGCTCGATCGGGGAGAGCCCTTCCCAGTCTACCGGTATCTCTATATCCTGGCGCAGCCCGTGGTGGCGTCCCTCCCGGATGTATTCGCGCAGCGCCCTGATGCGATCGTTCATCGGCAAATCCTCCCGTCTTCCATTTAATTATACAGTACGATATATCGGGATACAAGCGGTCGCGTCGCCGGTTATTGCCGGTAAAGATGCGGCGGGAGCAAGCCCCCGCCCCGCGGCCCCTGAATAATGTTAGTTCGGGCCCTGTCCGCCTGCTTAAATGCCCGCCAGCCTTAATTGTAGCGACCGCCATAAAGTGGTATAATACCTGCGGAGGGTCGTAAATGCTGCAAAAGATAAAAGCGCTCTGGGAACGATATCGCCAGTTCATCAGGTTTTGCGTCGTCGGAGCCGCCAACACGGTTATTACACTGCTAGTGTACCAGGGGCTGCTGGCGCTGTCGGTTCCGTATCTCATCGCCAGCCCTGTAGGCTACGCCTGCGGTATTGTAAACGGCTATCTGTGGAGCACCGCGGTCGTGTTCCGAAAAAAGCGCGACTTGCGCAACCTCGCAAAATTCATAGCGGTCAACCTAGTAGTGCTGGGCATCAACACGGGGCTTATGTACCTGTGGGTCGATATACTGACGCTGCATAAGCTGCTGGCGCAGTGTATCACGCTCCTATTTACGATACCCTGTAACTTCCTCTTCAACAAGCTGTGGACATTCCGGGGCTGAGGCCGGGCGCGCTGTCCGCCCAGCGGTACGCGGCGCTTTCGCTGCCGATACAATTAAAAGTAAACATAATGAAGGAACCGCGCAGGGAGCAATGATATATAAGGTAGCAGGCGGCGTACGCCGCCCAAAGGAGAGCGACAGTTGAAACCCGCGGATCGAAAGAAATGGGGCGCGGTCCTGGCGCTTCTCGCGCTGGCTGCGCTGTTGACGGCTGGCGTCATATGGATGAGGAACAGAGGGCTGCTGGCGCTATTCTCGTCGCCCGAGCGCCTGCAGGAGTACGTGCGTGGATTCGGGCCGACCGCGCCGATCATATTCTTCGCGCTGCAGGCGGTCCAGGTCATACTCTCGCCCATTCCCGGCAACGTAACGACGCTGGCGGGAGGCGCGCTGTTCGGATTCTGGAAAGCGTTCCTTATTAGCTCCGCGGCGGTCGTAGTCGGTTCACTTGCGGCGTTCGGGCTGGCCCGCCTTTTTGGAAGGCCGCTGGTCGTGCGGCTGGTCGGAGAAAAGACGGTGGGCCGCTATCTGGACGCGCTCATTAGCAGGCAGCGCATACTCATTGTGCTTTTCTTCCTGCTCCCGTTCTTCCCCGATGACGCGCTGTGCCTTATCGCGGGACTGACGGGCCTTGGCTGGGGGTTTTTCACGCTGACGCTCATACTGACGCGGCCCTGGGGGCTGCTTTTCAGCGCGCTGGTGGGCTCGGGCGCGATCGCTGTGCCGGTCTGGGGCTGGGCTCTGATCGCGGCGGCGTCGCTCGCCCTCATAGCGGCGTCGGCCAAATGGGGGCAGGTATGGGAGCGGTGGCTTCTGGAGCGCGTAAAGAGGTCGGCAAAAAAAAGCGGTTAGATATTGGGCGCATTTACAATAGCGAAATCTGCTTAGTATGAATTTTGGCGCGAGTAAACTTCAGCCCGGAACGGGGCTGTCATGGCTTTCCGGCACGGACGTGATTTCCACAACGCATACCCTGTTGCGGCCGGCCTGCTTGGCCTTGTAGAGCGCTTTGTCGGCCTGCGCGATCATCTCCCGGGCGGTCATCCCGCGCTGGCTGTAACAGATTCCGATCGATACCGTCATCGCTGCCGGCTCGCTGTCGGTCTCCAGCACCATGCTCTCCACCCGCGCCCGGAAGCGCTCCATCGAGGAGAGAGCGCCATCAACAGAGCAATCCCTGAGCAGCACCAGGAACTCGTCTCCCCCGAACCGGGCGGACAGATCCTTCTCGCGCACCGACAGCCGCAGCGCTTCAGCGATCTTTACGAGCGCCTGATCGCCCGACTGGTGTCCGTATTTGTCGTTGATCTGCTTAAAATAATCTCCGTCGATCATCGCCACCGCGTAGGGCGGGCTGATTTTCTCGATCAGATCCACCAGATAGCTGCTTTTATACAGGCCCGTCAGCCCGTCCCGGATGGACTGCTGATAGAAAAACGAACGCTGCTTAATTTCCCGGGCGATCTCGACGTCCTTGCGCGTCAGCTCCAGCGTGTGGAGTATGAAAACAAGGCACATGTATAGCAGTATGATGATAAACGGCGATGAGTAGGTCGTCATGGAAAACACCGTCAACCTGATCACGGCATACACCGAAAAAAGCCCGGCAAAGAGCAGCGCGATAAAATAGGCGTTGGCTTCGTCGCTCTTGCGCACCTGCGGAAGCAGCACGATCAGCCATATCACAATATTGACGGGCAGCAGCAGCAGCAGTATATCGTAAGCCTGCTTAAAGGATACGATATCCTGGCAAATCAATGCCGCAGCGCCGTACGCCAGAGCTGTCGCCCCGCCCACCAGCATCATTTCTGAGCGCCGGTTGAACAGGAACCCGATCGCCAGTCCGGTAAACGAGATGCATAGAAACAGGAAAAGCATGATGATCTTCTTGTAGGTAAGGTAGGAAAACGGCAGACTCAATAGAGGTAGATAGTCTATCGAGTAGAGCATCAGCGACAGAAGCGCCAGCGCGGTGAGTATAAAGTGCGGTTTTGGCTTTCCCACAAAGGGCATGCCCATAAGAAGGATGAGTATGCACCCTGACAGCACGAACCCCATACCGATCATCGTGAAGCCCGAAATGGCCACTTCGTCTATGCCATTGATCCAGCGGGCAGTGCTAAGGTCAGTCAGAATCACCGATCCAGTAATACCGCGCTCATACAGGTGGTATATCTCTATTTCGAGCGTGTTTGCGCTGCGGATGAGCTGCCCATCCACGACGAATACGAACGACGCGTTCCAGATATTGGCCTGGCCATCTACGATATCGCCCACCGAGCCTACCAGAATGCCATTGAAGTAGACGCGGTAGCCCTCGCTGTTCAGATGCGAAATATATATAGCCATTTCGCCGTGCCGCAGAGCGGAAATTTCGCTTACGCCGATTACCGCCTTCACGCGCTCTCTTTTTTCGTCCGACGGGGTCAGCGTGCGGACGTCGGCCAGCGAATTTGTGCCGTCGGTAAACCGCCAGGGTTCTATGATCGCGTAGTGCTTGTCTCTAAGCACCCACATAGACAGCGCCTCAGGTACCAGCGTAAGGAGCAGCGAAGCCGCAAACAGGACCAGAAACAGAAAGAACGTTTTCTTTATACTTACTTGCATCGGGTGTTCCTTATCCCCGGGTCGCGGTGGCTCATGCCAACAGGCGGGCTACTGCCTTTTCCGTACTCTCCGCCGTGCCAAAACCGGTAAGCCGGAAGTATCCCTCACCGCAGGCGCCAAATCCCGCGCCCG
>JAAYXU010000085.1 GCA_012515725.1 Clostridiales bacterium
ACGCACATCGGGAGAGCGGAGCCTGCCCCCCTCTGCGCCACATTTGCATCGCCGGAAATGCAAATTGTTTATTTCCTTTGCGATTTTCTCCCAAAGCGCTTATAATAATGGGGTACCGGAGGGGGTGTTTCCATGGACTCCAAAAACTGGGGCGGTGCGGGCGCTCTGCTTGTACTGGCTGCCGTGGCGGCCCTGCTTTACCTGTTCCGGCATATGTGGCTGGCGCTGCTCATCGCGGTAGGCGTGATCGCTGCGCTCGCGGCTGTCCTCCTCGTACTCCTCAACCGCTACTATAAAAAGAAGAAAACCGCGCCGGGCGCGAAAAGCGCGTCCGCTGCGGAGCTCCCCAATATACTGCGCCACTACTACAATATACGGGATCCGCGCATGAAGCAGCTCATGAAGGACATCGACGACGAGCAGAAAAAGATGCGCAAAACGGTGGCCGACGACCCACGCGACCGGCCTGCCGCCGAAAGATTCATGCGCACCGCGCTTGCGGGCGCATGCCGCATCGCAGAAGGGTACGCCCGGCTCGAGAAAGCCCCGCCCGGCGTACACGAGGCCCATGCCGCCAGGGAAAAGGCGCTCGTGACTATGGGCTCCATACACAAAGCGTTTATTGAGCAGAACGGTCGACTTTTCCGCAACGATATACTGCATCTCGACATCGAAACCGAGGTGCTCGACAAAACTCTGAAAGCCCAAGGATATCAGCCGGTCAGCCCGGCGTCCGCGACAGGAAAGGAGCCCCATCATGAGTGAGCATCGCAGCCTTGAACGAATCGACAGGGACAATCCGATCGCGCTGGCCGCCCCGGGTACCGAAGCCGGGCAGGAAATACTCGATATAGCTGCCAGTATAGACATCGCCGACTCGCAGCAGGTACTCGAATATGGCATATCGGCACAGACCGATATATCGGATTTCGCCGATTCGGTTCTGTCCGAGGTGCGCGCCAGGGATACGGGCCATGTTGGAGAAGCGCTCGGGGAGCTCATGGTACAGGTCAAGTCTATGAAAATCGACGGACTGTCGGCTCCCCAAAAAGGTATCGCGGGGTTATTTAGCCGCCTGAGCCGTAACGTCCGGCAATTCCTGGCCCGCTACCAGAAGGTAAGCGCCCAGATCGACGCGATCGTAGCGCGGCTCGAAGACGCTCGGGAGCAGCTTATCCGCGACATCGCGCTCTTGGACAGGATGTTCGACATGAACATCACCTACCGCCAGGATCTGGAGAAGTACATCGCGGCCGGAGATGTCCGCCTCAGGCAGCTACGCGAGAACGAGCTCCCAGCGCTCATCGAGCGGGCTCAGCAGACCGGGGACGACATAGACGCCCAGAGGGCAAACGACTTCGCGCAGATTGTAGACCGATTCGACCGGCGGCTTCACGATCTGCGCCTCAGCCGCGCCGTCGCGCTGCAGACCGGGCCACAGCTCAGATTCATACAGGGCGGCGATCAGGCGCTGGTGGAAAAAATACAATCGTCGATACTGACAACGATACCGCTGTGGAAAAACCAGGTCGTCATCGCCGTCACGCTGATGCGTCAGAAGAACGCGCTGGAAATGCAGCGCCGGGTGACCGACACGACTAATGAGCTGCTGGAGAAGAACGCCGCGCTGCTCCGGGAGAATGTGACCGGAGCGGCCCGTGAGATGGAGCGGGGCATCGTCGAGATCGAAACGCTCAAGAAGGTGAACGCCGAGCTCATCGCGACAATCGACGAGTGCCTAAAAATACAAGAAGAAGGCCGCGACTATCGCCGTCAGGCCGAAGCCGAGCTTACGGGCATAGAGACAGAGCTGCGCCAAAAGCTGCTGACGGTGCGGGGCGGCGCGTCGCGGTAGGGTTATGGCATGAGAAAGGGCTGCGTCCAGATCTATACCGGAGACGGTAAGGGCAAGACCACCGCGGCGCTGGGGCTGACCCTGCGCGCCGCCGGGCGGGGTCTGCGGGTGCGCATCGTGCAGTTCATGAAGGGCCGCGAAACAGGCGAGCTCCACTCGCTTTCGCTGCTGCCGTCAGTCACGGTATACAGGGTCTGTGAGAGCGGTAAGTTTTTCGATAATATG
Source organism: Clostridiales bacterium (assembly GCA_012515725.1). Lineage (GTDB taxonomy): Bacteria > Bacillota > Clostridia > Christensenellales > UMGS416 > JAAYXU01. The sequence goes on from JAAYXU010000085.1 coordinate 2,081, forward strand.
GACGAGGCCGAAAGGCACGCGCTGCGCGCCGCCTGCCGCGAGATGATGGAGCGAATCGCCGGGTGGCTCGCCGGAGACGAAACCGACCTACTCATACTCGACGAGGCTCTGGGCGCGCTCAAGTGCGGAGCGGTGACGTTGGAGGAAATACTCTCGCTGCTCAAGAAGCGGCCCGGCGGGATGGAGATCGTGCTGACCGGCCGCGCCGCGCCGCAGGAACTCGTGGACCGTGCCGACCTGGTGACTGAGATGGTTCCGGTCAAGCACTATTTCGACCGGGGCGTACCCGCGCGCGAGGGGATAGAGTACTGATCACACCCCGGTCAGATCGAATGTGGGAACATACTGTGCGCCCGCCGCGCCGGGAAGCTGGACATATCCCAAAAGCCCCAGCTCGGCCGCCGTATCGGTGATTTTTTCATATTCGTAGGTGGTCAGCCGCCGGTTAATCTCAGGAAACCGCGCACTCTCGTGCATCGGCGTAAATTGGCGCATGAGGCTCACCCGGATCCCATCCCGGGGCAGATTTTCGGCGATCCAGCGTAGTATCGCGACCGAATCCCGCCAGCAGCCGGGAATCGCCAGGTGGCGGATGAGGACGCCGCGTGTCATGATCCCCTGCTCGTCAAACACAGCCGGACCGGTCTGACGCACCATTTCCTCAACGGCCCGGGCCGTGTGCGTAAAATAATCGGGCGCAGACGAGTACCGGCCCGACAGTTCCCCGCTCTGATACTTAATATCAGGAAGATACACGCCCACCATTCCCGCCAGCGCGCGCAGGGTTTCGACGGATTCGTATCCGCCCGTATTGTACACAACCGGAATGGTCAGCGCGCCCGCGGTCATGCCCAGCGCCTCGATGATCCAGGGCACATGCGGCGTGGGGCTTACTAGATTGACATTGTGCGCGCCTTGCGCCTCAAGCGCGAGGAAAATTTCCGAGAGCCGCTCAGGCGTGATGTCCTGCCCGAAGTTTCCGGCGCTGACGGCATGATTCTGGCAGTAGCAGCAGCGCAGCGGACAGCCCGAGAAGAAAACCGCGCCCGAGCCGCGCTCGCCGCTCAGACAGGGCTCCTCCCAGAAGTGGAGCGCCGCGCGGGCGACGCGGGGCGCGGGCCCGCCGCCGCAAAAACCGCGCTCCCGGGTCCGGTCGGCTCCGCAGCGGCGCGGGCACAGACGGCAGGCGGTGATCCGCATGCTTCCCCTAGTAGGCTCTGGCCCAGTAGACCAGTGTGTCTGCGGGCTTACCGCACACCACGCAGCGGTCACCCACGGGCGTCTGATCGAAGGGCATGCAGCGGGCCGAGGCAGCGAAGCGATCCTTTACCGCGTCCTCGCAGGCGCGGTCGCCGCACCACATCGCGCGGATGTATCCCTTGCCCGCGTCCAGCGCCGCGCCCATAGCGTCAAGATCCGCAGCGTCGCAGAAATGGTTATGAAGATAGTCCTGCGCCTTTTTCAGCATATCCCGCTGTATCTCAGATAGCCGTGCGGACACGGCCTCCGCGATACCGTCGAGAGGCATCGGGCTTTTAGTGAGCGTATCGCGCCGCATCGTCAGCGCCTGGCCGCTTTCGATGTCCCGAGGCCCGATTTCGATGCGCAGCGGCACGCCCTTGAGCTCCCATTCGTTGAACTTCCATCCCGGCGACAGCGTGTCGCGATCGTCGAGCAGTACGCGGATACCCGCTCCCTCGAGCTGCTCGCGCACACGTTCGCAGGCTTCGGTCACGCCGCCCTTGTGGGCGGCCACGGGCACGACGACGGCCTGTAACGGCGCAACCATTGGCGGCAGCACCAGACCGCGCTGATCCCCGTGCACCATGACCAGCGCGCCTATGAGGCGCGTGGACACGCCCCATGAGGTCTGGTAACCGAACTCCTCCCGGCCTTCCCTGTTCTGGAACGTGATATTAAATACCTTGGCGAAGTGCTGCCCTAGGTTGTGGCTGGTGCCCGACTGGAGCGCTTTCCCGTCCTGCATCAGCGCTTCTATCGTGTAGGTCGCGACGGCCCCCGCGAATTTCTCCTTGTCGGTCTTGCGGCCCGTGACCATCGGTATGGCTAGCACGTTCTCGCTGAACTCCCGGTACACCTCCAACATCCGCAGCGTCTCCCGCTGCGCCTCCTCGTCGCTCTCGTGGACGGTATGCCCCTCCTGCCACAGGAACTCGGATGTCCGCAGGAAGGGCCGGGTGGTTTTCTCCCAGCGCACGACGTTGCACCACTGGTTGAGAAGCACCGGCAGATCGCGATAGGACTGAATCCACTTGGCGTACATCGCGCAGATGATGGTCTCGGACGTTGGCCGAACGCAAAGCCGCTCGGCAAGCTCCTCCCCGCCCCCGTGGGTCACCCACGCAACCTCGGGCGCGAATCCCTCGACATGCTCAGCTTCCTTTTTTAGATAGCTCTCGGGAATGAAAAGCGGGAAATACGCGTTCTTGTGGCCGGTCGCCTTGAAACGCGCGTCCAGCTCGCGCTGTATGTTCTCCCACATCGCGTACCCATAGGGTCGTATGACCATTGTACCCTTGACCGGGCCATAGTCCACCATCTCGGACTGCCGCACCACATCGGTGTACCACTGCGGAAAGTCAGTCCTGATATCCGCGATATGGGTTACATACTGCTCATTCTTCTTTGCCATTTTACGCTCACGCTCCTCACAATATATACGAAAAAGCCGCCCCGTGCAGGGACGGCGGACGCCGCGGTACCACCCCGATTGGCGCTTCCATGCGCCCTCCTTCGATCCGGTAACGGCGGATTCCGGCGGCGGTTGCGACTCCGCCGCGGTTGACTCGCGGATGGGATAAACGGGGACGGACCGGACGCCTTTCAGCCTGCGGGCGTCCTCTCTGGTGGCACATCGCGCCGTTATTTGCCGCGAAACCGGTATGGGCGTTATTTTAGCATATACGCGGAAAGAGCGCAAGCTGTCGATGTATCGTCTGTCGATGTATCGTCAGGATATAATCTCCATCCCAATGCCGCCTGTCGCGTATCATTGACATGTCCTCTCTTTCATCAGTATAATCAAAAATGGAAATGATTTGGTTCTAGTGCGATTGGGAGGCACGGGAAGTATGAAACGGGAAACAAGGCGCATCATCGACGATCTGCTGGCCGCGACACCCGCTCTTGCCGAGTGCGAGCCGGATATACGCTCCGCCTATGAGCTGCTGCGCGGATGCTTCACGGACGCGGGCAAGCTGCTCATCTGCGGCAACGGCGGCAGCGCGTGCGATTCCAGCCATATCGCGGGCGAGCTCATGAAGGGATTTCAGCTGCGAAGGCAGATCCCCGCCGATCATACTGCGATGCTGAAGAGCGCGTTTCCGGGAAGGGGCAAGGCGATCGCCGACAGTCTCCAGCGCGCGCTGCCAGCCCTCTCGCTACCCGACCAGACCTCGGTCATGACCGCATTCTCGAACGACGTGGCGGCCGATATGGCGTTCGCGCAGATGGTATATGGGCTTGGTAGGCCCGGCGACGCATTTCTTGGCATAAGCACATCGGGCAGCGCGCGCAGCGTCGTCCACGCGGCGATGACGGCGCGCGCCATGGGACTATATACGATCGGGCTGACCGGGCACGATGGCGGCGAGCTCGGCGGGGTGTGCGACGTAGCGATACGAGTCCCGTCCCGGGAAACTTACCGGGTACAGGAGTACCACGTCTGCGTCTACCACGCGCTGTGCGCGATGCTCGAGTACGAATTCTTCGCCGAAGCGTGAAGCGGGAGAATGTGATGAGCGGCACTGTATGGGGACTTGATATCGGGGGCACCAAATGCGCGCTGGTCGCGGCGGATGAGTACGGATCCATACGCTGGCGCAGGCAGTTAGCTACGGCGGACTATCGGCGCTGGGAGGAGCTGCTGGACGCGCTCCTCATAGACACGCCTTCGGAAACCCCGCTGGCGGTCGGCGTCAGCTGCGGCGGGCCGCTCGACAGCAAACGAGGCGTCATACTCTCCCCGCCCAATCTGCCCGGGTGGGACGATGTGCCCATCACCGACTGGCTCACCGAGCGGCTGGGCGTTCCTGTGTTCCTGCAGAACGACGCCAACGCCTGTGCGCTTGCCGAGTGGCGATACGGCGCGGGCAAGGGCTGCGGCAGCATGGTATTCCTGACGTTCGGTACCGGATTCGGGGCGGGTCTCATACTGGACGGCAGACTGTATACCGGGATCACCGACATGGCGGGCGAGGTCGGGCACGTGCGGGCGGCCCGGACCGGCCCGGTAGGCTACGGAAAGGCAGGCTCTTACGAAGGCTTCTGCTCGGGGGGCGGCATCGCTCAGCTTTCTGGCGGCGTCAGCGCAAAGGAGGTCGTGCGGCTGGCCGATTCGGGCGACCGGGCCATGCGGCGCGTCCTTACCAGAAGCGCACGCTATCTGGGGCGGTGTCTGGCTATGCTGATAGATACGCTTAACCCCGAGCGGATCGTGATCGGCAGCATATACGCGCGCGCCGAGCGTTACTTTGCAGGTGAGGCGCTGCGCATCGCGAAAGCCGAGTCTCATCCCCTCTCATGGAAGGCGTGCCAAATACTGCCCGCCGCGCTTGGCGACGCGATCGGCGACATCGCGGCCGTCACGGTCGCGATGAACGGTCTGGGGAAAACGGAATATCCGCATGGTCGAGCAGACGCCAGACGCGCTTAGCGGTGGGTGAGGTTGTATTTCTTCTCCACGTGCGCGATCACCAGATACATGAGCGCCGCCACCACCGCCAGTATCAGTATACTCGCCATTACCAGATCCAGCTTGAACACCTGTCCGCCGTATACGATGAGGTACCCAAGCCCCGCCCGCGAAACCAGATATTCTCCGACGATGACACCGACCCATGTCATTCCGACATTGATTTTAAGCGTGGATATCATCGCGGGTATGCTGGCTGGCAGCACGACCAGCCTGAGTATCTGGACCCTGGTCGCGCCGAACGTCCTCACGAGCAGGATTTTTTCCTCGCTGACCTCAAGAAACGCGTTGAGCACATTGAGTACCGTGACGATAACCGATATGAGCAGCGCCATCGTGATGATAGCGCCGGCTCCAGCGCCCACCCATACGATGATGACCGGCCCCAGCGCGATCTTAGGCAGGCTGTTGAGCACCACCAGATACGGGTCCAGTATCCGCGCCGCGGCGGGCAGCCACCAGAGCAGCACCGCTATACCGATCCCCAGCAGCGTACCCATCACGAATCCCGCCGCCGTTTCCCAGAGCGTGACGCCGATATGCATGAAAAGATCACCCGAGCGGTACAGCGATGCGACGGTTCTCACGATCCGGGAGGGCGAGCTCATGATGAAGGGATCTATCCACTGCATATGGGCGGCCAGCTCCCACAGGCCTATGATGACGAGCGCAAGGCTGATGCGGGAAGCCATGATGAATCGGTTCCTGCGCC
>JAAYXU010000001.1 GCA_012515725.1 Clostridiales bacterium
CTAATATAATTCCAGCAAAGAAATATTAACTAGCTCATATTCTTCCCCGCGCGAATAACCAACAGATGCGGAGCCAGCAGCACGATGCGGGACGAATCCGCCTGTGATCCGTCCTCCAGCAGGAAGGCGTCCACGCGGCCGGTCCGCTCGTCGATGATGAAGTCCTGCACGCGCCCGCGGATAGCCCCCATATCGTCTACGGCCCGTATCCCCCAGACCGGGGTAAGCTGTTGCAGCGTCGGAATGTCGGTGCTCCGGTCGGTATCCTCGACGGTGCGCACCGTGACCAGGTCCGGGCCGATGGCCATGACCTTCTCAAAGGGGACGAGCGCCATCGGGCCGTACCAGCTTCCGTCGGATATCGCCAGATACCGGGTTTGAAGAGTCTCCGGATCCACGGCCAGCGTCCGGATTCCCGCCGTGTCCAGCCCCTCCTGCAGAAACAGGATAGGCATGTCGATCAATTCCCTGGCCTTGCGCACCTTCAGACCTCCCTGCGATTCGATGCCCTTTCACAGTATTTTCATTGTCGGCGTCGCTCATGCAGTAAAGCGCTAGCCATATATTGGCAAGCTGTGCATTCACGCGCCGATTTTAGCAGGATAATAATGATTGACACAGAATACTATCCTGCGAAAGAGCTTAAGTCGAAGGAGAATACCGCGATGAAAATTACCGACATACGCACATATGTCGTCGACTGCTTCCGCACGAACTGGGTATTCGTGCGGGTGCTGACCGACGAAGGCGTCGAGGGCGTCGGCGAGGGCACGCTCGAGTATAAGGAGCAAGCGCTCGTCGGAGCGGTGAACGACCTTAAGCGCGCGCTAATAGGCGAGAATCCCGAGGATATCGAGCGGCTGTGGCATACGCTGTACCGCGACGCGTACTGGCGGGGCGGCCCGGTTCTCATGAGTGCGCTGTCGGCGGTCGAAATGGCGCTCTGGGATCTCAACGCGAAGTCGCTGGGCGTCCCGGTCTACCGCCTGCTGGGAGGCCGCTGCCGCGACCGGGTCAAGATATACGTAAACGGCTGGTTCGCGGGCGCGCGCGAGCCTGCGCAGTTCGCGCAAAAAGCGCTCGAGGTCAAGGCCCGGGGCATTGGCGCGCTCAAATGGGACCCCTTTGGCAAGGCGTATCTGACGCTGTCCCCGCGTGAGCTGCGGGCCGCGCTTGACTGCGTGGCCGCGGTGCGCGATGCAGTGGGCGACGACATGGAGCTGCTCATAGAGGGTCACGGCCGCTTCGACGTGCCCACGGCGGTGACGATCGCCAGGGAGCTTGCGCCGCTGCGTCCGCTCTTTTTCGAGGAACCTGTACCGCCCGGCGACCTGCGGGCTCTGCGGGACGTCAAGGAGCGCAGCCCTGTTCCCGTTAGCGCGGGGGAGCGGCTGTATACCCGGTGGGACTACCGGGAGCTTTTTGAAACGCGCGCATGCGACTGTGTGCAGCCCGACGTGTCCCATACAGGCGGCATCGCCGAGTGCCGCAAGATCGCGGCGATGGCCGAATGCCGCCATATTCCGTTCATGCCCCATAACCCCAGCGGTCCGGTGGCCTGCGCCGCCACGCTACAGCTCGCGGCGGCCACGCCCAACTTCCTGATGCTCGAGATCATGCTCACCGACGTTCCCTGGCGGCGCGATATCACCAACGAATCGCTCCGCTTCGAGGACGGATGCATACTGATCCCCGACCGGCCCGGACTGGGCATCACCCTTCGCCCTGAGGCGGCCGGGGCGCACCCCTACGCGCCCCACGACCTGCGCCACTATAAGGGTACGCTGACCGATATCCGGCCGCCCGAGGCCATACAGTATTTTTAGGAGAAACACATGAGCGCATCACAGAGGATCGATATCGCGTTTATATCGCTGGGGTCTGGTGATCGGTGGCTCGAATACGACTGTCGGCGTTTCCCCTTCGGGGGGCGCTCCGCCGTCGTCGTGCGGCCCCCTGCCCCGCGCCCCGACGGCGCGTTTGTGTGGCGAGCGCGCTTCTTTGGCGCGTTCCCGGGCTTTGATGAGGAAATGCTCCGGCGAGGCTACTGGCTGGTTCATGTCGATATCGCCGATCTATTCGGAGGCTCGGCCGCGATGTCGCTGTGGGATGACTTCTACGCGTTTCTGACCGGGGAACTGGGTCTGCGCCCGCGGCCCTTTCTCGAGGGTATGAGCCGGGGCGGACTGGCCGTATGCCACTGGGCATGGCGGTGTCCGGGCGAGACGGCGGGCATGTATCTGGACGCGCCGGTATGCGACATCGGAAGCTGGCCGCACGGCGCGTCCGCAGAGATCTGGAGCAAAGCGCTCTCCGCGCTGGGGCTGACCGTCTCCGACTGGAGGAGCTACGGACGGAACCCGGCCGATCTGGCCCCCGCACTGGCCGAGCGGGGCGTCCCGCTGGCGCTCGTATACGGCGACGCCGACACGACCGTACCCTGGCACGAGAACGGAGCGCGGCTGGCGGCGGCATACCGGGCTGCGGGCGCGCCGATCGCGGTATGGGGAAAGCCCGGATGCGGACACCACCCGCACGGCCTGCCCGACATGGCGCCTGTATGCGATTTTCTCGAAGAACACTGCAAGGAGGGATAAAAAATGGATCTTCGTCATCTGTCCGAACTCCAGAAGCGGTATCCCGACGGCCCCGGGTGCCGGGTGCTCAGCCAGCTCCACTACGCGCTGCGGCTGTGCGAAATTGACAACCTCGATCCGGAACCTGCATACAGCGTGCTGCGCGACCTTGCGGCGCTGCAGCGCGAGGGAGGTGTCGACCGCTCCCAGTGGCAGGCCGCCGAGCAAGCGCTGTCGGATGCGTATGCGGCAGCAGCTCGGCGCTACACGGTGCTGTGCGCGGGCCACGCGCACATAGACATGAACTGGATGTGGGGCTGGGACGAGACGGTACCGGTCACGCTCGACACGTTTGAAACGGTGCTAAAGCTGATGGAGGAGTTTCCGGACTTTACGTTCTCGCAGTCGCAGGCGTCGGTATACGAGATCGTCGAGCGGTTCGCGCCCGCGATGCTGGACGCGATCCGGCGCAGGGTGCGCGAGGGGCGCTGGGAGGTCACGGCGTCCACCTGGGTCGAAGCTGACCGGAACATGGTTCCTGCGGAGAGCGTCGCGCGGCACCTTCTCTATACCCGGCGCTATCTGAGCAGGCTACTGGGCATACCCATCGAGTCGATGGCGCTCGATTTTGAGCCCGACACGTTCGGTCACGGCGCGCATACCCCGACCGCGCTGGCAAGGGGCGGCGTGCGCTGGTACTACCACTGCCGGGGCGACGAAGGCCCGACGCTTTACCGCTGGCGCGCGCCTTCGGGTGACGAGGTATTAAGCTACCGGGAGCCCGACTGGTATTTGGGACCGATTGCGCCTGATCTGGCAGTACGGGCGCTGGACTTCTGCGCGGAAACGGGCCTGACCACCGCGCTGTGGGTCTACGGCGTGGGCGACCACGGCGGCGGGCCTACGCGGCGCGATCTGACCCGCATCACCGAGTACGCGGACTGGCCGGTCTTTCCCACGATCCGGTTCGGGCGCATCGACGAATTTTTCCGGCAGGCCGAAACGATACGCGACGCGCTGCCGGTCGTCGAGGGCGAGCTCAATTTCGTGTTCACAGGCTGCTATACGAGCCAGACCCGCATCAAGGAAGGGAACTACCACTGCCAGAAGCTGCTCACACAGGCCGAGGCCTGGGACGCGCTGGCCGCTATACAGGGCCTCCGGCCCGCCGGGTCGCTGGCCGACGCGTGGAAGCCGGTGCTCTTCAACCAGTTCCATGACATCGTTACCGGTTCATGCGTCATCGCCACCCGGGAGCGTGCGATGGGCGAATACCAGCAGGTGAAGGCCCGGGCCGGCGCTATGCGCTCCCAGGCGCTGCGGGCCATCGCCGCGGCGGTGGACACATCGTCGTGGGCCGACGGCTCCGATACCGCCGAAAGCCTCTCCGAGGGCGCGGGCGTGGGCTTTGGAGTGGCAC
>JAAYXU010000086.1 GCA_012515725.1 Clostridiales bacterium
GACGAGTCGGTACGCCTGACCAAGCTCATTCGCGAGCTGCTGGATCTGGCCCAGATCGATTCGGGGCAGTTTCCGCTCAATATACAGCGCTTCGAGGTCAATGAGCTAATACGCAGGGTGCTGGCGCGCTTCGTCGACCGCATAGAGGAACGTGGTGTCGAGCTTGCGGTGGATTTCAGGCCCGAGCAAAGCTATGTCATGGCCGACGCGGACCGGATTGAGCAGGTGGTCGTAAATCTCCTCGATAACGCCATTAAGTTCGTGGACGAGGGCGGGCAGATCCGTTTGTGGACATTTAAGTCCGAGGACAAGGTGCTGGTATGCGTCGGTAACTCCGGAGGCGTCATACCCGAGGAGGATCTACCATATGTATTCGAGCGCTTCTACAAGGTCGACAAATCACATTCTGGCCGCAGGGGAACGGGGCTAGGGCTGTCCATCGTGCGGCGAATACTCGAGCAGCACGGGCAGACCGTCACCGCGCACAGCAAATCCGGAAGTACGACGTTCACATTCGGGCTTGCGCGTAGCCCGGATCAGACAAATAAGTAAAGATATTTTGCAAAAAATTCACAATTCGGACATAATACCCTGCTAGACTATGACCATACTGAAAAAAGAGGTAATCGCTATGAACCATGATGATTTCTATGATGAGCGAACGCCCCGGGGCGGGCGGGGATGGTTTTTCACGGCCATCATACTCATCGCGTTTATCGTGGGCGCGCTGTTCGTGCAGTATGTGCTCCCTGCGACGCTTGGGGACGGCGGACGCGTGAGTCTGATCGGGGCTACCCCGACCACGACTCCCGGGGCGACCGAGGAGCCCGCCGCGACGCGGGAACCAGTGGAGCGGCCCGAGGTAGCGCCCGAGCTGGGCGGCAGGGCGGCCATGCTCCACGAGGCGAACATATCCGAGATAAGAAAAGCCGTGGGCCCGGCAGTGGTAGGCGTATCCAATAAGGCGAGCTCGATATATGGCGCTCTGGAGGAGCAGGGATACGGATCGGGCATAATCATATCCGAGGAAGGATATATTGTTACCAATTACCATGTGATCGCGGGCGCGGGGGCCGTCGCGGTGGCGCTTAGCAACGGCGTCGAGATGGAAGCCCAGATCGTGGGCGCGGACGAGTATACCGATCTGGCGGTTCTCAAGATCGACGCGCAGCAGGATCTGACCGTCATGCCGTTTGGCGACTCGGACGCGGTCGACGTGGGGGATCTGGCTATCGCTATAGGAAACCCGCTGGGCCGCGAATTCTTCGGGACTGTCACCGCGGGCGTCGTAAGCGGCAAGGACCGGCAGGTAACCGTGGACGGGCGGACAATCGTCATGCTGCAGACCGACGCCGCGATTAACCCCGGCAACAGCGGCGGGGCGCTGCTCAACAGCCGCGGCGAGCTAATCGGCATCACCTCTGTTAAGAGCATGTACACAAGATCAGGCTACTCTGTCGAGGGTCTGGGATTTGCGATACCGATCAACTCTGCGCGGCCCATCATCGAGGAGCTCATCACGCAGGGACGCATCAAGCGGCCTATGATCGGTGTGCGCGGCGCGGAGATCACCGCGGCGGCGGCCGACTACTACAACATACCTCAGGGGTTCCTCGTAAAGGAGATCGTCGAGGACGGCCCCGGCGACAGGGCTGGGATCAAGATTAACGACATTATCATCAGAGTCGACGGGCAGCGCACAAAGACCACCGACGAGATGTCGTCCGTCATATACGGCCACGCGGCCGGAGACACTGTTGCGGTGACGGTATGGCGGGAGGGGCGCGAAATAGAGCTGTCCGTAGTACTGGGTGATAGCTGACCGACCCCTGGGAGGTCATTTTGAATACGCGAAACGGCGGCGCTTGTCGCCGTTTCGTCGCATATGGATGCGCAAGCGGCTTCGCAAGAGCGATCTCATCCGCCGCCTAATGTTGTTTCTTCAGTAGTAAATCCGAGGCAGTCCTATCCTATCTTTTGCTGCCTGACGCATAATTGCGCCGCCCTATCCAAAGCTAGGATATACGAGGATGGAGGCGGTTTCATGCTGCTGGTTGGTATCCGCGCGATTATTCTTTATTTATTCGTATTCGTAGCCGTGCGAATAATGGGTAAGCGCGAGCTTGGGCAGCTTCAGCCCTACGAGTTTGTCATCGCAATACTGATGGCCGATCTGGCCGCGACCCCGATGGAAGACCCGGGGATACCGATACTGCAGGGTATCGTGCCCATCGCGTCGCTTCTTTTCATTTACCTGCTGCTTTCCTGGATAATGCTTAAAAACGAGAAGGCGCGAAGCATAATATGCGGAGCCCCCGCGGTCATCATCTCGCGGGGACGGATACTCGAGCACGAAATGCGCAGGGCGCGGTATAATTTCTCGGATCTACTTGAGCAGACCCGGGAGAAAGGTTTCTTCTCGCTGGCAGACATCGAGTACGCGATACTCGAGACGAGCGGCGTGCTCACGGTTATCCCGCGCCAGGACAAGGGTCCGCTTACTGCCGGGGATATGGGTATTTATAATCCGCAGCGGGAGCCGTCGTACCATCTCATAATGGACGGGCGAATTCACCGGCAGAGCCTTATTGAGTCGGGCCATACAGAGCAGTGGCTTCGAGACGAGCTTGCCAAGCTGGGTTACCAGGCTCCCCGCGACGTGTTTTACGCGACGCTCGAGCCTGACGGAAACCTGCGGGTGCAGAGCCGCGAGCAGAAAGGAAGGTGGTTTGGCGCATGAAAACGTGGGCGTTCATGATAGCTATAATACTCATCGTGGGCGGACTGGAATTCGCGTCCACTTCAATGCTGAAACGTGTATCCGAGGAAACGCTGTCGAGCGTCGAGGAGCTTGCCGCGGCTGTGGACGAGGAGCGCTGGGAGGAGGCCGACGCGCTGGCTGCCGATATACGCGACGCTTGGGACCGCCTGTTTCCAAAGCTCCATTTTTTCTTTGAGCACTCGCAAGCCGAGTCTGTGGACATCGCGATGCAGCGTGTTCTCGCCATGCTGCCCGGCCGGAACAGGGAGGAGCTGCATCCCGAGATCACAGCGCTATCCCGGGAGATATGGCAACTGGCGCGTCGATACGCGCTGACGCCGGGGAATATATTATGATACCGACATTACGACATTAGCGAGCGAAGTCCATCGGACACAATATCGGCATAACACCGGCGCGGGAAAAATACATTGTTACCGTGCGGGGGCAAGGAGGAGAGGCCGATATGATGAAGCAAGAGGTCCGCTGGAGGCGAACGCTCCTGTGTACTGCGTTGGCTGCGGCGGTAACGGTGGCGGCGCTGCTCGTACTGCCCCCGCGCATCGCTCCGGCCGACGCGCGCCGCCTGTTCGAGTCGCCGCGGTCGGCGTGGGAGGGTGCGCTCTCGCTGTGGCATCTGGGCGGGTGGCGGACAGCGGCGGGCAGTCGCGGCGAACAGCTTGCGCGGGTCGCCGCCTGGTATGAAAACAGGAACAAGGGACTCTATATTCAGATCGAAAACGTCACGGCCGAGCAGTTCTCAGCCCGGCTGGCAGCGGGCCGACAGCCCGATATACTCACCTGGCCCGGCGGTATGGTGTCGCCCGAGACGCTGCCACTCGTACCGATTCCGTTCGGACAGGAGTTGGAGACGGCACTCGTTCCGGCCATCCCCTGGGCGCAGGACGGAGCGCTGGCGGTTCCGTGGGTATGGGGCGGAACGGTGGTGCTCATTAACGCCGATATGGCCGCGCGGCGCAGCGCCGCGCTCCCTGATGGGCCCGGCTGGACGGCGGAGGAACTGCTGGAGCTGGCCGCACAGATGGAACACAGGACCGGCCGCAGCCAGTCCATACAGGTGTACGGCATAGCCGCCGCCGGGGAAGGTCTGCTGTGCTTCGCGGTGCCGGGCGCGGTCTCGCTGCCAGACGACGTGCTGGATCCGGCCTCCACGCTGTGGCAGGCCTGGGAGAGCTTTGCGGGAGGCCGGGCCGGCATACTGATGGGAAGCCAGTGGGAGGTGGCCGCCATCGAACGCCTGCGCGGGCAGGGTAAGGGATTTGAGGTGCTCGTGATGCCGGTTCCCCGTGATTTGGCCCAGCCGCTGCAGGTTCAGTGGATGGGCGTAGTGGACAGCGGAGAAGATGCGCGTTCAGGTATGGCCGTGAGATTCGCCGAGACGCTGCTGTCAGCCGAGAACCAGTCGGTCATCAGCGAGAAGACCGGCTGCCTTTCGGCGCTGCGCGGCAGGAGCGGATCGGACGCCGTGCGGGACATACTGCTCTCGGCTGCCGCAAGCGGAGCGGTCATGCTTGTTAACCCTTTAAGACAGCTGGCGCAGACCGTGGCGCTTGAGGCCGCCCTCGGGGACGAGGCGGCGCGTCGCGCTGTTTCCACGCGCTGTTTTTACGTGCCGCCGCCTTGTATTCAGGGGGGCGATGATGTAGAATAGCAGGGAATCGTCGATAGTTGGCGGTTCCTGCACTATTTGACCGATAGGAAGATAGCGATGACGCGGGAAAGGTATGCGGCGCTTGCCGGGCTGTTGCCGCAGGGCAGAGTACTTCTCGACGAGTCCATGGCCAGGCATACATCCTTCCGGGTGGGCGGGCCGGCCGACGCGCTTGCATATCCCGGAAACGCGGCGGAAGTCGCCGCCGTCGTCCTCTGGTGCGCGCAGCGGGATATCCCGTGGATCGTGATCGGAAACGGCACGAACCTGCTGGTGCGCGACGGCGGGATCCGGGGCGTCGTGCTCAAGCTGTCCGAGAGGATGCACGGCATCGCGGTGGAGCGGAACCGTCTGACCGCGCAGGCGGGAGCATCGCTGCCTGCGACAGCGCGGGCAGCGCTTGCCGCGTCGCTTACGGGCCTTGAGTTTGCGTCAGGCATACCCGGTTCGGTGGGCGGAGCGGTCGTGATGAATGCGGGCGCATACGGCGGCGCGATGGAGCAGGTCGTGCGCCGGGTCGAGGTAATGGCTCCCGACGGCGATGTTCGGTGGCTTGATGGTCCTGAGATGCGTTTTGGGTACCGTCACAGCCGGTGCGCGGAGGAGCGCCTGACGGTGCTCACAGCCGAAATGGAGCTCGAAGCGGGGGACACCGACCTCATAGGGGCGCGGATGAGCGAGCTGGCCGCGCAGCGCCGTGAAAAGCAGCCGCTCAATCTGCCCAGCGCGGGCAGCACGTTCAAGCGGCCGGAGGGGCACTTTGCCGGTAAGCTCATCGAGGAAGCCGGTATGAAGGGCGAACGGGTCGGCGGCGCTCAGGTATCGGAGTTGCACGCGGGATTCATCGTGAACTTGGGCGGCGCGACCGCCACCGACATACTTTCGCTCATGGAGCGGGTGGCGGGCACGGTGGAGCGGAGGACCGGCGTCCGCATGGAGCCCGAGGTGAGGATACTGGGAGAGGACCTATAGTAATTAATGGATTGGATCGCCGATTACCACACGCACACCTGGTTTAGTCACGGCCACGGGACCATCGAGGAGAACGTTCAGGAAGCTATCCGGAAAAAGCTCAAAGCCGTCGCGATCACCGACCACAGCTTTGCACACCCGCTCATCGGGCTTAACATCGACAAGGTACGCCGTATGCGGCGCACGATAGACGCGCTCAATCGCCGTTTTCAACGCGATATAGCGGTGTTTTTGGGCGTGGAGGCCAATATCGTCAATACCCGGGGACAGATCGACGTGCCCATGAAAATGTTCCCGTTTTTCGATCTGCTGGCCGTGGGCCTGCACAGGATGGTATTTATGTCGCCCGTGCTGGACGGCCTGCGCATGAGTATGGCCAATAACCTGCAGTGGATATCGGGGGCTAGGCGCAGGGCGGCGGCCGCGATCAATACGCGGACGCTGTCCCGAGCGATGGAGCGCTACAGCGTGGACATTATTACGCATCCGGGTTATTGCTTTCCGGTGGATCTTTCGGATCTGGCGGCGTCCGCCGCCAGCACGCGTACTCTGCTCGAGATCAACAATTCGCACGGGACTCCGTCAGCAAGCGCGCTGGGGACCGTCCTTGAGAGCGGGGCGCGCTTCGTCGCGGGAAGCGACGCGCATCGACCATCGCACGTGGGGAGCTTTGACAACGCGCAAAGGATCATACGCGAGGCAGGTATTCCCGAGGAGCAGGTCATCAATACAGCCGGGCACGGTGTTTGGAAGTTCAAATCGCACGAAAGGAGGTGATTCGAATGCGGCTCGTGATCGTAACCGGCATGTCGGGAGCCGGAAAGTCCCAGGTGATTCGCACGATGGAGGATATCGGGTATTACTGCGTAGATAACCTCCCGCCCATGCTCATCCCGACGTTCGTCGAGCTGTTCACGCAGCGCGGCGGCCCGGGGAGCGACTGCGTCGCCGTGGGTGTTGATATAAGGGGCGGTGAGTTCTTCGACTCGATATACGAGGCGCTTCTCAAAATCAAGGACATGGCCAAGTATGAGATACTGTTTATGGACGCCTCGGACTCGGTGCTTATAAAGCGCTTCAAGGAAACGCGCCGAAGCCATCCGCTGCTGGCTGGTATGGGCTCGCTTCGGGATTCGATTCACAGGGAGCGCGACCTACTGCAGCGTCTGCGGGAGAGCGCCCATCACGTGATCGATACCACAAACCTGAGCACGCGAGAGCTGCGCAAGAAACTGATGGAGCTTTTCCTGGAAGGCGCGGCCGAGGACAAGTTCTCCATCACGATCGTATCCTTCGGATACAAGTGGGGGATTCCGGCCGACGCCGACATGGTTCTCGACGTGCGGTTCATCAACAATCCCTTCTATATCGACCGTCTCAGGAAGCACAGCGGACGTGACGAGGACGTGATCGCGTACGTGATGGGTATGGAGGAGACCGGCACTTTTCTATCTCTTACGACCCGGATGCTCGAATTCCTCATCCCGCAGTTCGTTAAAGAGGGGAAGGGGCAGCTGGTCATAGCCATGGGCTGCACCGGCGGTATGCACCGCTCGGTGGTGATAGCCAACGCCGTGGGAGAGCGTGTCACCCAGATGGGTTACCGCGTAACGGTGGATCATCGGGACCTGGAACGGGAGAGAAGCTATAAATGAAACAAACCATAGCCATGTGGATGCGCAGGGCGGCGCTGCTGCGGCCTGGCATTGGCTTAAAAAGACTCGCGTTCATGGGCGCTGGCGGAGCGGCGCTGGCAGGCGCGGGACTCATGGGCATCATACGGCTACGGAATCGCGGCGCGTTCGCTGAGTCTGTTGACCTTAATATCATACTGCTCCTGACAGGCCTGGTGGGTATACTGGGCGGGATCGCAATGATGCTCATCCGGCTCCTGCGGGCGCGCAAGCATGGCGGGCTGGGCATCGACGTGAGCTGGTCCGACGTATTCAAGCTCCGTAAAACCCTGATGAAGGGGCCGCGAATCGTCGCTCTGGGCGGCGGCACTGGCATGGCGACGCTGCTTCGAGGCCTTAAAAAGATCACGTCGAACCTGACTGTCGTCGTGACCGTGGCCGACGACGGCGGAGGCTCGGGCGTGTTGCGGGAGGAGCTGAGAATACTGCCGCCCGGCGACATCCGCAACTGCATCATCGCGCTCTCCGACGCGGAGCCCGACATGGAGCGGCTGCTCCAGTACCGCTTCACCGACGGGAACCTCAAAGGCCAGAGCTTCGGGAACCTGTACCTGGCCGCGATGAGCGGCATATCGGGCGGCTTTCTCGAGGCGGTCGAGCGCACCTCCGATATACTGGCAGTGACCGGCAGGGTGCTTCCGGTGAGCCTCGACAATATCCGCCTGTGCGCGCGTCTGAGCGGCGGGGCTGTGGTGGAGGGAGAGTCCAATATCGGAGTGGCGCAGAAGGAGTACGGCGGCCATATTGAAAAGGTCTGGCTTGAGCCGGCTGACTGCACGGCGCTGCCCGACGCGCTCAATGCGATCCGCGAGGCCGACATCATTGTACTGGGCCCGGGAAGCCTATATACGTCGATCATACCCAATCTGCTGGTTCCGGGCATCGCGCAGGCCATCCGCGAGTCGCATGCGGTGCGTATCTACGCGGCCAATCTCATGACCCAGCCCGGGGAGACCGAGGGATACGACGCAACCGATCATCTGCGGGCGCTCGCAGACCACGCGGGCGAGGGGATCGCGCAGTGCGTCCTTATTAACAACAACCTGCGCATTGCGCCCGCCCTCATACAAAAGTATCTGGACGACCATGCCGAGCCCGTCAAATACGACCGTGCGGGGCTGCGCTCCGCGGGCCTGCTGGTGGAGGAGCGGGATCTCATGCGGGTCGAGGACGAGCGCCTCCGACATGACAGCGACAGGCTGGCCACGGCGATCATCGATATATACCGCCAGGCCGAGTGGCGGATGTGAGGCTGCCTTTGGCGTAACCCCCGCGGCGCTCATCGGTATGATTATCATCGGCCGGAGCGCCGCCGGACACTACATTAGGGAATTGCGCTGCTTGTTTACTATACTGAAAATTTATAGCAAATGCCGCGCGGCAGCGATTTACACCCGGATGCCAGTCGCGGTTTTTTCGATGAGTCCGAAAACCGCCGCATCTTTTACTTGCCGTGTATGATTTGGCCATTCGCGCGGCAATATAAATATGCCATTGCGTGAAAAAGAACGGAACGACCTATAAAACCGGGGGCAACGTTCCGTACGCCCGCAAGAATGAAAAACTTTTTGCTGCAAATACTAAAACCAAAAGGAGGCGAATGTCTTGAGATCGAAAACGTGGATAGCGGTTATCATGGTGTGCCTGTTGCTGGCACTGGTGGGGTGTCGAGCTCCCCAACCGACTACAACGCCCTCTCCGACCCCTCGAGTAACCTTAGCGCCCGTGGTGACGCCGGCAGCTACACCTACTGCGGCTGTGACTCCGATGGTGTCTCCCTCGCCAGAAGCCGAGTCACCCTCGCCCGGAGCGAACACGACAGGGGCGGCGACAACAACACCCAAATCGACGTAACTTCCTTTTTCAGCGGCAGGGCGGAGAAATCCGCCGGTTGCCGGACGGAATCAGGACCGAAACACCCGGAACGAGGCAGAAGTCTCAGTTCGGGTGTTTTATGTTATGCGCTCCGGTCGAAGGATTTTTGGTTCGTATGGCGAAATAAAAGAAGTGGGATATCATAGAAAAATCCGCCGACGCCCTTTTGGGCACGGGATTTTGGAATTCAGGAGGTGGATCGATTGTTTGACGCTTCGAAATTCACGGTGGATCCGGTAGCATTTACTATCCGATTGGGGGAATTCACCAAGCCAATTTACTGGTACGGCGTACTCATAGCCGCCGCGCTGCTGGCGGGGATACTTCTGGCCATGCACAACGCGAAGTATCGCAAGTTCAGCTCGGATATAGTGCTGGACCTTGTACTCATTACCGTTCCCTTTGCGATAATCGGGGCGCGCATCTACTATGTCGCCTTCATGTGGGACCAGTATTTTCGCGGAGAAGTCTGGTACAGGACGCTCCTAAATATCGTGGCTGTCTGGGAAGGCGGTCTGGCGATATACGGGGCCGTGATAGGCGGGCTAATAGGGATACTCATCTATTCCCGGTGGCGAAAGGTATCGTTTACCAATCTGTGCGACATACTCGCGCCAAGCCTTATACTGGGGCAGGCCATCGGTCGTTGGGGAAACTTCGTCAATCAGGAAGCCTACGGATATGAGATTAACAATCCCGCGTTCCATTTCTTCCCAGCAAGCGTGTACATCGAGTCCCGGGGCGCGTACTTCATGGCCACGTTCTTCTATGAATCCCTGTGGAATCTGCTTGTTTTTATAGCTTTGTATTTTTATCTGCGCAGGAAAAAGGACGCAAAGTCCGGAAATGTGTTTCTGTTGTATCTGGCGCTCTACGGACTGGGCCGCGTGTTTATAGAGCCAATGCGCACCGACAGCCTGTACATTCCGGGAACGAATCTGAGGATATCCCAGATTCTCAGCGCGCTTCTTATCGTAGGAGCGGTGGCGGCGCTCATATTCCGGAACATGGGCGACAAGAAGCCCGCACCCGGGAAGGAGACCGGCGCTTCCGTGGACATGGATGAGATCGATCCCGATCTGGTGCTGGTGCGCAAGGAGTACAGGCGGAATCTGACCGCCGAGACCGAAGGGGAAGCGCAGCCCGCTGACGACGGCGCGGCGCGGGACGCAGGGGACGCCGGGGAAGCAGGGGACGCCGGGGACGCCGGGGAAGCCGGGGACGCCGGGGAAGCCGGGGACGCCGGGGAAGCCGGGGACGCCGGAGAAAGTCCGATCCAGAGCGAAGAGCCGGAACAGACCGGTGGGGAGACCGGTGAACCGGCTGACGAAAGCCAGGGCGAGGCTGAGCCCGCACAGCAAGCCGGAAATGGGGGAGAGGACAAGCTGTAATCCCCTAGCCTGGCCGTACCGCGACAAGGGAGAGGAGTCGGATCATGAAGAAAACAGCGAGTTTCTTCTGGGGAATCATATTAGTCCTGCTGGGCGTCATGATGATACTGGATCAGCAGGGCATACTACCGCTGGCGTGGGGGAGAGTCTGGTGGCCCATCGCGCTCATAACGCTGGCGATTCTCTTTCATATCATTGCCTTTGCGCACTCGCCCCGAAGCCCGGGTCTCCTGGTGCCCGGCGGCATACTGCTCGTATACGGAGGGCTGTTCTTCTACTGCGCTATCAGGGGCTGGAACGCGATGAGCGCGCTGTGGCCTCTCTTTTTGCTGGGACCAGCGCTGGGTCTTGCGGAGCTGAAGCTCTTTAGCGGCGGACGGGAAGGCTCGTGGATTCCGGTTGTAATACTAAGCGGGGTGGGAGGCTTCTTTCTTGTGCGGCAGTTCACCGATGTTTCGGCAGAGGCGTCCGCAGCCGCCCTTCTTATACTGCTGGGAGTGTTCTTGGTAGCAAGGCAGCTCATTCGGGGCAGAGGCCGCGCAAGCAGCTAGCGTCTATTCGCAGCAACCCGTTTCATCCACGGAGAAATTGGTTATTGGTATTATACATATATGGAAGACAGGCCCTGCGGCATAATCAAGGAAGTGAGGGGTAATAATGCCATACTTTTCGTACCGCGGCGTTAACCAGATTGGCGATTCGGTCTCCGGTGTACTGGAAGCCAGCGACGCGGAAGCAGCCCGGTCGAGCATCAGGTCGCGGGGCTACCGGGTAGATCGTATATCCAGTGCGTCGCGGCTCAAACTGGCTCTATTGCCCGGTGTCTCAGCGCTCGATATCGCGGTCATGTGCAGACAGCTGTATGCGGTGATTAATTCCGACATACCGCTCACCGATGGCATGATCATGCTGGAGGAACAGACGGGAAGCGTACGCCTTCGCCTGGCGATGCACTCGATGTACGAGAGCATATCGGGCGGTAAGACGCTGGCTGAGGCGATGCAGCTTCATCCGGACGTATTTCCCTCCTATCTCATCCACATGGTGGGAGTGGGAGAGGACAGCGGCTCGCTTGACATCGTGCTGGGCCAGATGGCGGAGTACTACGAGAAGGAGAACGAGATCCGCCATAAAATGCGGACGGCCACACTGTACCCGTCGATGCTGACCGTGCTAATGATATGGGTCATCGGCCTTCTTGTGGTTCGCATCATGCCGATGTTCGAGAGCATGCTCACCTCGATGGGAGGCGAGCTTCCCGCGATAACGAGGGGGCTTCTCACGCTGAGCGATTTCGTCGTGCGCTATGCGTTCATACTGATGGTGGCGCTCGCCGTGCTAGTGGTGCTGGCCATCTGGTTCTCGGGAACGCGCCGCGGGCGATACCTTATCGATTATCTCAAGGTGCATCTGCCGGGGATAGGCGCCTTTTACAGCCGGGTCGTGACGGCCCGATTCGCGCGCAGCCTGGCGATACTGCTTGAGAGCGGCGTACCTACGGCGCTGGCGCTTGGCCGTATGGACAACCTCATAGGTAACGCGTGGGTCGAGCGCCGCCTCGAAAAAAGCCGCGAGCAGGTGGCCTCCGGACAGACGCTCGCTTCCTCGATCCGGGGTATCGGCGTATTCATGCCTATGCTCTTGCGGATGCTGGTGGTGGGAGAGCGTACCGGGAGCATGGGAAAGATGCTGATGAAGTCGGCCGGTTTCTACGACGACGAGGTGGACCGCACACTGCGGCGGCTGACCACGGTCATCGAGCCGGTACTCATATTTATACTTTCCGTCATCGTCGGGATCATTCTCCTGTCGGTAATGATGCCGCTTATCAATATCATGTCGGTCATAGGGTAAAGGGGGTAGCGCCGTGAGAGCTCTGCGCGTGCGGCTGATCGCGGCCGTACTCATACTGGCCGCGATGGCGGCCATGGTGGCGCTGATCGTGCCGCTGCTAGACAATACATGGTCCCGGACCGGTCTGTGGCGGGCGGATACGCTCGCGACCAGCATCAACCGGGCCCTTTCGCAGTGCTACGCGCTGGAGGGCGAGTACCCTCCGGATCTATCGTATCTGGTGGAGAATTATGGTATCGTACTCGACGAGGAGCTTTTTTTCTACCGGTATCAGTACAACGGCGGCAACCTGCGGCCCGAGGTGTGGGTGGTGGAGCGATGAAAAAACTGGCCGACAACCGGGGTTTCTCGCTCGTGGAGCCACTGATGATCATCGTCATATTCTGCATATTCGGCTTTATGGCCTTTTCGCTCATACAGGCGGGCGACAGCGCCTATGAGCGCGTCACAGAAAACTTCGAGTCCCAATCGGACGCACGGGTGGCGATCGCGTACATACAAAACCGTATTTGCCAGAACGACCGGGAGGGGGCAATCGCGGTGGTGCCCAACCCGCTGGGAGAGGGCGGCGCGCTGCGCATCGCGGGCGGAGGCCCGGCCGGAGACTACGACATATGGATCCTCTGGGACGACGGGATGCTGCTCGAATTCTACGGGATGGGCGACGCGCAGCCTGTGCGCGAATACTGCTTTGATATACTAAGGCTGGACGGATTCGACGTCGCGGCCGAGGACGGCGGGAGGTCGATCCGCGTGACGGTTCCCTATGTCCGGTCAGGCCGCGAACAAACCGTGACGCGTCTCATTCCGCTCAGGACGGCCAAGGAGGGGGCGACGCCATGAACCGCAGACGAACCGGGGGATTTACGCTGGTAGAGGTGATCGTCGCGGTCGCCGCGATGGCGGTGCTGGGCGGCTTCATCATGCAGCTTTTTGTGCTGTCGCGCCAGGTAAGCCAAAGCGCGTCGGACACCGACAGGGCGTTGGAGCGTGCCAGCGAGATCGTTTCGCGCTTCAAGCTGGCTCAGTCGCCGGGTGCATTCTGGCAAGAGCTGGCCGGGGAGCCGTATACATCGGGGGACAGTATCAGACAGTACTTCGACGCGGACTTAAATCCGTCGCAGCCCGAGGGAGCGGCGCTCATGCTGAGCGCCTGGATCGGCGATTCGGGCGAGGACGCGCCCGGATGCGTTGACCTTAATGTGCGCGTCGTGAGCGTAAACGCGGCGGGCACGTACGAGGAGCTCGTGAACATCCACGCCGCCCGGTACTTTGGCGCTCCGGGAGAGGAGGCCCAGCCGTGACCGCAAATGAGAAGGGCTCCACGTCGGTGCTGGTCATACTGGTCATCATCGTGCTGGCGACGTTCGCGGGTATCGCGGTCACGTCCAGCTGGATCAATCGGAAACTCGCGATGAAGAACGTGTCCTGGACCGAGCAGTACTACGAACAGGATCGGCTTGCGGAGTACAAAACTGCGCGTATCGACGCCGTACTTCTGGCGGCGCAGGAAAAGGCGCTCGCCTATTTTTCTGGCGATTACTTCGCGCATGGTAAGCTGCCCGAGGACATCGCGCCCTCCGCGGTACCCGAGAATTTGCTCCGTGAGGCCGACAGTGCGCAGACCGAAGTGCAGCGCCGGAGCGCGGTGAAATCGCTATTTACCCGGCTCTACTGGTACTATGCCGCCGAAGGGCTTTCGCGGATCGCCGCAAGAGAGAGTCTGGACCTGACGATCACCGGAGCGACTGCCGCCCGGATTCTCAATCCCGACACCGCGCTTCCCGCGCGGGGCGATCTGACGGTATCGTTCACCCAGTCCTCCGGGGACATGCCCGGCGACCTGCGGCTGCACGGCGCGCTCGATGTCCTGCCCCCCGCGATGTCCGTCGATATAGAGGATGGGGGAAACTGGCGTTTTACGGTGCGCTTTGCTCCGGAACCCGGCTCCTCCCGCTTTTCGATCGTCGGCTGGAACGCGAGTCAGGCTCCCATGAAGGTTTCCGACAATGCCGGTAACTCATTTGAAGGCGTAGTGGGCTGAAGCCTGCCATAGCGGAAAGGAATCTGGCCCATTAACAGGAAACGAAAGGACATTCGATGACGCGCAAGGCTCTCACAACCATACTCTTTATAGCGCTCATGACCGCGGTAATGCTGTGCAGCGCTTCCTGCGGTGTGCGCTTCACATGGCGTATGGTTACGGATGCACCGGTTTCATCGGAGCCTGAGTCCACCGCGACGCGCATGCCGCAGCCGTCGGATAGCGCAGAGGCGACCCCAAGGTCATCTGCTGCGCCCACCACCACAACGGCTGATCCCGGGCAGACCGGACTAACCACAGCCTCCGCGACAGCCGGGGTCACGCCCATAAAAACAGCCGCGCCCACCGACAAGCACGAGCCGTCCGGTGATACCCCCGGGAAAACAACGCCCAGGCCGACCTCCGCGGTAACGGCAAGTACGACGCCCAAGCCGACCGCTGCGCCCACGCCCAGTCCGACCGCCGCGCCCACGCCCAGTCCGACCGCCGCGCCCACCACAGCGCCCGATCTCGTTGTGCAGCCTGGTGGCGCCCCGGTACTGGATACC
>JAAYXU010000087.1 GCA_012515725.1 Clostridiales bacterium
ACCGGCGTATCACGCTCCTCGCTGAGTGTGAATGCCTTCATCATGAATGCCCGGGCCTCGGCGCTGTCCGAGGGCTCCAGCATCGGTATATGGGCGGCCAGCGCGTAGTAGCGGCTGTCCTGCTCGTTCTGTGAGGAGTGCATGCCGGGATCGTCGGCCACGACGATCACAAGCCCGCCCCCTACGCCCGTATAAGAGAGCGTGAACAGGGGATCGGCGGCGACGTTGAGTCCCACGTGTTTCATAGAGCACATAGCGCGCACGCCTGCTGCCGACGCGCCGGCAGCGACTTCCAGCGCCACCTTTTCATTGGGCGACCATTCGGCGTACACCCCGGGGTATTTAGCTATGGTTTCGGTTATCTCGGTGCTAGGCGTTCCCGGATAAGCCGTAGCAACCCGTACTCCGGCTTCCCAGGCGCCCCGGGCGATGGCTTCGTTTCCCAGTAGAATGCTTCCCATTCCGGTTATTCCAACTCCTTGTCGTTACAGCTTTCTCAGATCGGTGACGCGCTTGGCCTTTCCCTCGAACCGCTTCAATGACTGGTGCTCGACCAGCCGTACCGACACGTCCAGCCCCAGTACCGTGCGGATCCGCTGCCGGATCCTGTTCTCCAGCTCCTCGAGATGGCTGAACCGCTCCAGCAGGCTGCTGTCGTTTAGCTCCACCTTGATCTGCATGCGGTCTAGGTACCCCTCGCGCGTGACCACGATTTCGTAATTAGGCCCCACTTCCTCCACGCTTGCGAGAACTTCCTCGATCTGGGAGGGAAAGACGTTGACGCCGCGGATGATGAGCATATCGTCGATGCGGCCCAACACCTTTTCCATGCGCATGTGCGTGCGTCCGCAGGCGCACGGCTCGGGGATGAGTCGGGTAAGGTCCTTCGTGCGGTAGCGCAGTATGGGGAGCGCCTGCTTGGTCAAGGCGGTCAGCACCAGCTCCCCCTTTTCGCCCACAGGCAGTACCCGTCCGGTATCCGGATCGATGACCTCGGGTATGAAGTGGTCTTCATTGAAATGCAGGCCCGACTGGCACTCGCATTCCCCCGATATGCCGGGCCCGACGACCTCCGAAAGTCCGTAGTTCTGGGTGGCTATCATACCCATGCGGCGCTCGATATCCTGCCGCATCGCGTCGCTGCAGGCTTCCCCGCCAAAAAGCCCCACCCGCAGCTTCAAATCGCGCCCGGGTACGAGCCCCATTTTTTGCGCGGTTTCGGCGATGTACTGCGCATAGCTTGGCGTGCTTATGAGCACGGTTACGCCAAAATCCTGCATCAACATAAGCTGCTTTTCGGTATTGCCCGCGCTTATCGGTACGACCGCGCAGCCTACCTTTTCGAGCGCGTAATGAAGGCCGAACGCGCCCGTAAATAGCCCATAGCCGAACGCCACCTGAGCGATATCGTCAGGCCCGACGCCTGTGGCGGTAATAAGACGCGCCATACACGTGGACCAGGTCGAAAGATCTTCTTTTGTGTATCCCACCACAGTGGGTTTGCCGGTTGTTCCCGAGCTTGCGTGGATACGCACCACGTCGCGCATCGGGGTCGCGAACATACCAAAGGGATAGTTCTGCCGCAGGTCCTCCTTGACCGTGAAAGGTATGCGGCGAAGATCGTCGAGGCTTCGTATGCCGTCGGGGCCTATTCCCGCCTCATCAAGCCGCCCGCGATACATCGGTACATGCTCATAGACCCTGCGGACCGTTTCGCGCAGCCTTTTAAGCTGCAGCGCCTCAATCCGGTCCCTGCTTGCCGTTTCTATTTCCGGCTCAAAAAACATGAAAAACGCCCTCCTTCTGGTTGACGCGCCACAACTGTGGCGCGTACTCCCGCTTCCGTACTGCAACGGGCTACAATAGAGTTATTATACACGATTGATGTACAAATGCAACGTTATGGAAATAAACGGATCGTGCCAAATTGTTCTGGGAAAATGAATCAAAAAGAGATTGTGAACGGTACCCGAAGTCCTGCAGAGTTGAACAGCGTTCACGGGACGCGATACTCGTCCGCGAACAAATCAGCTCTTGAGCCGGCATATCGGTTTTATTCTGAGTAATAAACTCAATTAATAAAATGACTATTCAATCAGAGCATAATACGGTTTCGGTGGAGCAAGGGAGCATGCATGGGCGAGGTGCAAAAAGAGGTCTTGGGAAAGATATCGCCGGTTCAGCCGATAGCAGAATTCATCCAAATACCGTTGCAGATGCTTTGTGTCAAGCCCGTGGAAAGTCCCGTTGACAAACGCCTTGGCGTTGGAGATGATGATGTGTGTCCAATGGAGGTGTTCCGGCTGGCTTTTGGGATCGAACTTGACCGGGATGTGGACAAAGCCCTCCGTGGCAAGGCAGTTGTAGATGGCCAATCCGTCCGTCTTGATTTCTGAACCCTGCGCGATGCGAGCTTTGGCGAATTCTCTGACAGCTTCACTGTCCACGGTTTCCAGCGTCTTCATCCGTGCGTACCGCGGCTTGCCTTGCTCCGTTAGGGAGACGGAGACCAGCACGGCGGTCTTTTCCGTCCCGCGCCCGCGTTTACCGCCCTGCGCGGCGCCTCCGAAAAAACCTTCGTCCATTTCGACCATGCCACTCAGTATGTATGCCGCGTCCCGCTCGCCCATCGCGAACCGTATCTTCTGGAGCATCGTCCATGCCGTGACATAGGCGACACCGATCTTCCTTTGCAGCGCCATCGCGCTGAAACCGCGCTTGTCCTCCGCGACGAGGTACATCGCTAAAAACCACTTAGTTAGGGGCGTCCGGGTCTTCTCCATGATCGTCCCCACCGTCACCGACGTCTGGTGGTTACATTTCTTGCATTGGTACTTGTTGCGGGCCTTTATGTCGAAGTGCTCTGTATGGCCGCATTTCGGGCAAATAAAGCCGTTTGGCCACCGCATCTCATACAGATATGCGCGGCATGCTTCCTCTGTCCCAAACTTCTTCTGAAATTCATCCATCGTCATGGCTCGTCAACTCCTTTTGGCTGTTATTATATCATATTATGTTCTGTTTGAATAGTCATATTTTTTATTACCAAATTGCGCTGGGCCTCATGAACACACTGGCGTATGCACGTGAAGGCATTGATCGCTGGTTCAAGCGAAGGCGAGAACCCCAGAGGCAATTATCTTTTTTACATATAGTCTAACGAA
>JAAYXU010000088.1 GCA_012515725.1 Clostridiales bacterium
GAAAGAACGCTGGATGAGGCGATGTATATCGCCAGAACCGGGGCCACCGTCCGGCAGGCGGCCATGGTGTTCGGAGTGGGGAAATCGACGGTGCATCAGGATATGATCCGCCGCCTTCCCGGCCTCAACGAGGAGCTTTGCGCACAGGTTATGGCGGTCATGGATAAGAATTTATCCGAGCGCCATATCCGGGGAGGACAAGCCACGCGCCGGAGGTATAAAAATATTCATTGACGAGCCGCGTTAATACGGTTTATAATACATGTGTAACGTATGAAATAATGGGTTTTTAGCATTTCATGCCGTAAACCATCCTTATTTCACCAAAGAAAAGAGGGATCGGAGCATGTGGGGTTATCAGGATGTTGGAATCGACCTGGGCACAGCCAGCGTACTGGTCTATGTCCGGGACAGAGGCATCGTACTGCGCGAGCCTTCGGTTGTAGCCATTGAGAAGAATACGAGGAAGCTCCTTGCCGTGGGCGAGGACGCGCGCAAGATGCTGGGGCGCACACCCGGTAACATCGTAGCAATACGTCCGCTGCGCGACGGCGTCATATCCGACTATACAGTGACCGAGCGGATGCTCCGGCACGTACTCAATAAGGTGGTGGGGCGCCGGTTCTTCTTCCGGCCCCGCGTCGTGGTCTGCGTACCCAGCGGCGTCACTGAGGTGGAGAAGCGGTCGGTGCGCGAGGCGACGCTGGACGCGGGCGCGCGCCAGACACTGCTCATCGAGGAGCCCATCGCCGCTGCGATCGGCGCGGGCATCGACATCAGCCGCCCGTATGGATCAATGGTGGTCGATATAGGCGGCGGTACTACCGATATCGCGGCCATATCGCTGGGCGGAGCCGTGGTGTCCGAGTCCATCAAGATCGCCGGAGACAGGTTCGACGACGCGATCATACGGTACATGCGTAAGCAGCACAATCTGCTTATCGGCGAGAGAACCGCCGAGGAGCTCAAGGTCAATATCGGCGCGGTATTTCCCCGCAAGGAAGTCATCTATATGGAGGTCACGGGCCGGAACCTCATTTCGGGCCTTCCCAAGACCGTTACCGTCGGCTCTGACGAGATGATCGAGGCGCTCGAGGAGCCTACGCAGGCGATACTGGAGGCGGTGCACTCGGTACTGGAGCGCACGCCGCCCGAGATTGCAGCCGACATATTCGACCGGGGTATAGTCATGACCGGCGGCGGGTCGCTGCTCTACGGTCTGGACATGCGCATTCAGCAGCATACCCGCGTTCCCTGCTTTGTGGCTGACGACGCCGTTTCGTGCGTCGCCATCGGTACGGGCCGCGCGCTGGAGGAAGTCGACCTATACGCACAGAAAAAGCTTTTCTATTCCCGCTCTTCCGACGGAGATTATTACGCCTGACCGGGGTAAAACGATAAACAACAGGCCCCCGTTCCCTTAATAGGGATCGGGGGTTTCTTCATCGCTTCGGGGAGCGCGCCCTTCTTTGGCCTGATCCCACAGATGGTAGGTATGTGTTTTGCGGATGGCCCGCAGCATGTATTCCTCGGCGTCGGGACGCAGCGTATGCAGATATGTAAGGAGTTTCTTCATGTCTGCGCGGCGGGTATGGCCCGCCACGGGGCATGGACTTTCCTGCACCGGAAGACCCAGACGGCGCACCGCGCCAATGAGCCGCCGCTCTGGCACGAATACCATCGGCCGTATCTGTGTAATCCCAGCCCGGTCCATCCGGACAACAGGAGAAAAAGTGTTCAGGCGGCCCTCGTACAGCAGGCTGAGCAGAAAGGTTTCAAGCACGTCTTCCCGGTGATGACCAAGCGCCACTTTGCTGCAACCAAGCTCCCGCGCCAGCGTGTGCAGCGCTCCGCGCCGCATTTTGGCGCACAGCGAGCATGGGTTACTTTCCTGCCTTGTTTCAAAGACAACCTTACCGATATTGGTCTGGCGGAACACATAGGGTATGTTACGCTCCCGGCAGCAGCGGGCGATCGCGTCCGCGTCCAACCCGCCAAGCCCCAGATCCAGCGTCGCCGCGCTCAGGCGAAAGGTACCGGGGAAGAAATACCGGTAAAGCCCCATCATATGGAGGAGAACCATGCTGTCCTTGCCCCCTGAAACGCCCACCAGCACGTGATCCCCGTCTGATATCATGCCGAACTCCTCATCGGCTTTGCGGATCGCGCCCAGTATGAACTTCACGTTTTTCATCGCGCCAGACCCTTCCGGTGTGTTGACAACATTATACGATATGGGCCGAAGGGTGGCAACGGGGCGCTTGCTTACCAAGTGGATGAATAAAAAAGATAGACCTATTAATATCCGAGAAAAATGTAAAGAGCCCTTTACAATCTGTTTGCTCCATGCTAGTATACAGAAGGAGGATTATAAATAAAGGAGAGGACTGCTATGAAAAGAAAATGGAAAGCGGAC
Source organism: Clostridiales bacterium (assembly GCA_012515725.1). Taxonomy (GTDB): domain Bacteria; phylum Bacillota; class Clostridia; order Christensenellales; family UMGS416; genus JAAYXU01. Next base: position 2,417 of record JAAYXU010000088.1, read on the forward strand.
GAAATGGAAACGGCCGTTAATTTTAAGGCCATGCGTCTGTCCTGGGTATTTGTTGGGGTAGCCTTATTCGTGTGGTGTATTATGGAGTACATTAAAGTTGGCGAGTTACCATACTTCCCCTTTATAATACTTTTGGCTCAAAACATTGTCTTTATTTTTGCCAAGTCATTGATTTCACGCAGACTGGCTGGCAAAAAGGAAGACCTGGACAATGAAGAATAATATCAGGGTCCTGCGCAAGGAGCTTCGGCTGAGGCAAGAAGATGTCGCCAAAATGGTAGGCGTTACGCGACAAACGATCATAGCCATCGAAAACGGCAGATATAACCCTACTTTGGAGCTGGCGATAAAACTGGCGATACTATTCGATACTCCGGTTGAAGAAATATTTCATCTGGAGGAATGATGCTCAAGCGCGTCTCCCTTGCCAACCATCCACGCGGGTGGTACACTATTTCGGGATTTGGCGCGGGTGCGCCTAGTTTTTTCGACAGGAGCGTTTCACTTAATATATGACCGACCGACAGGATCTCAGAAACATAGCCATCATCGCCCATGTTGACCATGGCAAGACGACGCTGGTGGACGCGATGTTCCGCCAGAGCGGGCTTTTCCGGGAGAACCAGAAGCTAAGCGAGCGGGTACTGGACAGCAACGATATTGAGCGCGAGCGGGGCATAACCATACTCTCAAAGAACACCGCGATCACCTGGAAGAGCGTACGGATCAATCTGGTGGACACGCCCGGACACGCGGATTTCGGCGGAGAAGTTGAGCGGGTGCTATCGATGGTGTCGGGAGCGCTGGTGTTGGTAGACGCCGCCGAGGGGCCGATGCCCCAGACGCGCTTTGTGCTGACCCGTGCGCTGTCGCTGTCGCTGCCCCTCATACTGGTTATCAACAAGACCGACCGGCCTGACGCGCGGCCCGAGGAGGCGCTCCTTAATACGCAGCTGCTGCTCATGGAGCTTGGAGCCGCTGAGGAACAGGTGAACAGCCCCGTAATCTACGCGGCGGGACGCGAAGGACGGGCGGGACGGACGCCCGACGCACTGGAGCCCACGCTGGAGCCGCTCTTTGACGCGATACTGTCGCAAATACCCTGTCCTCGAGGCGATGAGAACGCCCCGGTACGCATGCAGGTATCCACGATCGATTACAGCGACTACGTGGGCCGCATCGCGATAGGCCGCGTCGACCGGGGAACGCTGCGGGTCGGAGATACGATCGCGCTGTGCTCGCCGGGCAGACCGACGCCGGGGATCGCTACCCGGGTGTCGAGCATACTCATGTTCGAGGGGCTTGGCCGTATACCGGTCACACAGGCGTCGGTGGGCGACATCATCGCTCTTTCTGGAATCGGCGGTATAGAAATCGGTCAAACGCTGGCGCATCCCGAGCACCCAGATCCGCTTCCGGTCATCCGTGTGTCCGAACCCACGGTGGCAATGGCGTTCATGGTCAATACCGGTCCGCTGTCGGGCCGTGACGGGCGCTACGTTACGTCCCGCCAGATCGGTGAACGGCTGCGGCGGGAGACTCAGTCGGACGTGGCGCTGCGCGTAGAGGACACGCAGCGCACTGACGCTTTCAATGTCTGCGGGCGGGGTGAGCTGCACCTGTCGATACTGGTCGAGAACATGCGCCGGGAAGGCTACGAGTTCATGGTCAGCAAGCCCGACGTCATCACCCGGACGGGACCGCAGGGGCGGGAAGAGCCGATAGAGCGCCTGACCCTCGACGTTCCCGAGTCGTCGGTGGGGGCGATTATGGACAACCTGAGCCAACGCCGGGCTGAGCTGGCCGACATGATCGTGGAGAACGGGCGCGGCCGCCTGGAGTACCGGATTCCGTCCCGGGGGCTGTTCGGATTCCGTGGGGAAATGCTCACGCTGACGCAGGGCGAGGGCATCATGAACACGTATTTCGAGGGATACGGGCCGTGGCGGGGCGCGATGCCCGGGCGCAGGGTCGGGTCACTGGTGGCCTCCGAGTCCGGCAAGGCGATCGCGGCGGCGCTCTTTACGGCACAGAACCGGGGCAGGCTCTTCATAGGGCCGGGCGAGGATGTCTACCAGGGAATGATCGTGGGAAGCTGCAGCAGGGCCGAGGATATAGTCGTCAACGTCTGCAAGGGCAAGAAACTGACCAACATGCGGGCCGCGGGTAAGGATGACAACGTGATACTCAGCGACCCGCTGCGCATGACTCTGGAGGAAGCGCTCGCCTACCTAGCGGAGGATGAGCTTCTCGAGGTTACGCCGACCGCGTATCGACTCAGGAAGCGGATACTGAATCCGCAGGAAGCCATGCGGGCGCGGCGGCGGGCAATGACAGCCGAGGAAGACTGACAAGACAGGGGGGAGGCGTATGAAGCTCTATCTGCTGCGCCATGGCGAGTCTGAGGGAAACCGGCAGGGTCTGCTGTGCGGATGGACGGATGTTCCGCTCACGCAGACCGGCAGAGCGCAGGCCGAAGCGACCCGGAAGAAGTGGGGGAGTGTCGCGTTTGACGAGATATTCAGCAGCCCCCTCAAGAGGGCCGGTGAAACCGCGCGCATCGTCGCGGGCGGCAGAATGGTGCTAGCCGTGGACGCGCTGCGTGAGAGAAACATGGGCGAATTCGAGGGCCTGACGTGGGATGAGGTGTGTCTCCGTTATCCGGGCGCGCCCGACGCATGGTCGGAGGACCCAGTCCGCTACGCGCCGCCGGGCGGCGAGAGTATACTGGAGGTTTACGCGCGGTGCAGCCGGGCGGCGGACGGGCTGCTGGCCGGTTATCCCGAGGCGGAAAGCCTGCTGATCGTTTCCCACGGCGGCGCGCTCGCGTGCATGCTCGCGCATCTTCTGGGACAGCCGCCTGAGAGCGCTCTGCGGTACAGGTTCGACAACTGCGGCTCGGCGGTTGTGGAGATCATCGGCGGGTTTGCGGTACTTAATAGGCTCGGGTAGTAGTCGCGGATCATGCGCGGGGCTGGTCATAGCTCCGTTTTTCCGCTATAATGGGAGCAATTGATGCGAAAGAGGAAGCTATGAAATACCGTTTGATCGTAATGGATATAGACGACACCCTTATTGGAAACGACCTTGTCATCAGCGACGCTAACCGCAGCGCTATCCGGGACGCGGCGGAGGCCGGAGCTGTCATTTCGCTGGCTAGCGGGAGGATGTACGATTCAATACTTCCCTTTGCCCGTCAGCTTGACGTATCCGGTCCGATTATCTGCTGCCAGGGCGCGGCGGTGGTTGATTCTGAGAGCGGGAAATTGCTGTACCATCTGCCGCTGCCCCGCGGGGACGCAGCCGAGGTACTGCGCTTTGCCTCGGAGCGCGGCATCTACAGCCAGTATTATTCGCTGGAGAGTTATTTCTTCGCGGCCGAGTGCGAGGAGAGCCGATACTACGAGCGCATGTCGGGTGTGCGGGGGAGCGCCGTGGGTGAACCTATATGGAAGCGGATTGACTTCGACCCGACGAAGATACTCTACATCGCGCCGCCTCCCCGTATTCGTAAGGTGTACGCCGAGGCCCGCGAGCGCTTCGGGGACCGGCTCGAGGTAGCTATTTCCAAGATCAATTATCTGGAGTTTAACCACAGGGATGCCATAAAGGGCAACGCCGTCGCCCGGCTCGCGGAGAGCCTTGGCATACCGCCGGGTGAGGTCATGTGCATAGGGGACGGCATTAACGATCTGTCGATGATCCGCGTGGCGGGGCTGGGAGTCGCGATGGGTAACGGCGCGCCCGAGCTTCGCAGCGAGGCCGATTTCGTGACGGCCCGGCGCGAGGACGACGGCGTGGCGCTTGCGATCAATCGCTTCGTACTGGGCAGGTGAGCGCATGGCAATTATTGCTATTGATAAATTCACGCGGGAACTGGAGCTCGAGGTACTCTATGACGGCGGCCGCCAGGAGATCGAGATACTGACCGCCAACCTGAACCGTCCCGGGCTGCAGCTTGCCGGGTATTTCGATTATTTCGCAGCCGACCGCATCCAGGTGATAGGGAAGGTGGAGATGACCTATATCACAGAGACGATGGACAGCGGGAAGCGGCAGGAAGTATTCGAGCGGTTCTTCAGCTATGAGATTCCCTGCGTCATCATCAGCCGAAACCTGGAGCCGCCCGAGGAGCTTCTCGAGGCGGCTCGCAGGTACGGCCGGCCGGTACTGCGCTCACGGCTTGTGACCACCAAGCTCGTGCACGACACTGTGAGCTATCTCGACCTGCTGCTGGCGCTGCGAGTCACCCGCCCGGGCGCGCTCATCGACGTGGGCGGAGTGGGGATGCTCCTTGTGGGCGAGTCGGGCATCGGCAAGAGCGAAACGGCGCTGGAGCTCGTCAAGCGCGGTCACCGGCTCGTGGCCGACGACGTGGTTGAAATATGCCGCATATCCAAGGATCAGCTGAGGGGCCGCTCTCCGGGCTCAATACAGAATTTCATGGAGATACGGGGTGTGGGGATCATTAACATCCAGCAGATGTACGGCATCGACTCTGTTATAGCCCAGAAAAACATCAATCTGGTCATTGAGCTGGAAAACTGGGATAACAGCAAGCAGTACGACCGGCTGGGCCTTAACGAGGAATGGGCCACGGTACTGGGCGTGAAACTGCGCAAGCTGACGGTGCCGGTGCGGCCGGGACGGAATCTGGCCATCATAATGGAGGTGGCCGCACATAATTACCGGCTTAAGAATATGGGCTACAACGCGGCGATGGAACTGGACAGGCGCGTTAGGGAAAGCGACGAATTTGAGCTCATGTAGGAGGTCAGTCAACAATGCTTTACATCGGAGTGGATCTGGGCGGTACGAAAATGGCCGCCGGTCTCGTAACGCGGGATGGGGTCATACTGGGCAAGGCCAGCGCCCCTACGCAGGTGGGGCTGCCCCATGAGCAGATCCTCAAAAACATGGCGTCGCTCATTGGCGACGTGCTCTCGGAGACGGGGCGCACCGCGGACGACATCGGGGCCATAGGTATTGGCTCTCCGGGTTCGGTGGACGATTCGCGGGGTACGGTTGTTTTCGCGAACAATCTGTACTGGCGTCATGTGCCCGTCCGCGGCGAGCTTCAGAAGTATTACGATAAGCCGGTGTTCGTTGACAACGACGCGAACGTCGCGGCGTTGGCCGAGATGGTTGCAGGGGCGGCCCGGGACCGACGGAATCTGGTGCTGCTGACGCTGGGGACCGGAGTGGGCAGCGGTATCGTGATCGACGGGCGTGTATTCGGCGGCAGTCACCATGTGGGCGCGGAGCTGGGGCATCTGTGCGTGCAGATGGACGGGGAGCAGTGCACATGCGGCAACAAGGGCTGTCTCGAACGCTATACATCCGCGACCGCGCTGGTACGGGAAGGGCGGCGGGCGCTGATCGACTACCCCGACAGCATCATCGCGACCAAGGCGGGCGGGAACCTCGACAACGTGACCGCAAAGATCGTAATCGACGCGGCCAGAGAGCGAGATCCGATGGCGATCGATATATTCGAGCGGTATATACACTATCTTGCGCTTGGCATCATCACCATAATCAACGCGTTTGACCCCGAGGTCATAGTGCTGGGCGGGGGCGTCAGCGCGGCCGGGGATTTCCTGCTGGAGCCGCTGCGCCGCCATGTGAAGGAGCATATATTCTACAAGGATCTGCCCCACGCGACCGTGGAGCTGTCGCCGCTCGGCAACGACGCGGGCATAATCGGCGCGGCGATGCTTGGCGCGATTGAGAGCGGCGGGTTATAAGGCATGTAAGCAAAGAGCCCCCGGCAACCCCGGCGGGCTCTTTTTTCTCAATAAACAGGGAAGGCCGAAGCCCCTGTTCGGCGGTTTACCGTGTCGAAGGCAGGCTGGCCGCAGCGATCGACTGACCCACACGCTTGCTTGCCTCGTCGGGCAGATGCAGCGTCATCGTCCGGGCAAGCTCCGGAAATTCGCGTGAGAGCACCTCGAGCGCTTTGTCGAGCATACGGGAGCCGCCCGTTCACGATGTGACCCTGCCCAGCAGCAGCACATGCGAGATGTCGTAGAACTCGGCGTAGTAAGCCAGCGCATAGCCCAGATAGCAGCCTATGCTATCATATACGAGGGCGGCACGTGGGTCTCCCGCTACCTCCAGCTCCTGTACGACCTTGAGCTTCTCGGAGGGGGAGGAATCGCCCGGCAACGGAATCCCTGCGGCCGGGGCCAGCTTGATTACCGCATCCTGGGAGAAATACTTGACGCCGCAGCCCGTATCGCCCGACCATTCGTCGGCCATCGCGCCCGGATTGTAGTCGACCGGTACAAACGCAAGCTCATTGAGCCAGCCCGTGATATTGCCGTCCCGGTCGACGTATCCGCCCGCTTCACTCGTGCCCATCGCGATACCCAGCACGCGGCCCGCGTCCAGTTCCATCGCGCCGGCCAGCGCTGTTACGTCGCCGTCGTTGGCCACTTCCAGCGGAACGCCGCCCATTTCCTTTTGTATGTCCAGGAACATATTTTTAACCTTTTTTTCAAACACGTCTTCGGGAACCTTGATGAAAAGCGACGCGACCATGACCCGGTTATCGATATAGATACCCGCCGCGCTCACGCCGATCGCGTCCACACGGGGCATTTTGGACGCCGCGGTCTTCATCGAGTCGAGTATTCCCTCGTAGTGGTATGCGGGATCGCTCATGAGCTTCGGATGCCAGACCACTTCCTCGCTGTAGATCGCCTCTCCGTCAACGACCGCGGACACCTTCCGGTCGCTGCCACCCGCGTCGAACCCGATGCGGCAGCCGTCGAGGTTGCGGCCCCGGGGCTGGGCGGATTCACGGGCAGGCGGTACGTCCGCAGGCTCCATGATTTCCACCGTGAATGGCTTCTCATATACGCGCGCCATGAACCGCGCGTCGAACTCACGGGAACCGCCGTCCGCGTACGCGGCGCGCAGGTATTCTCCGATGTAGGATGGGCCGCCAAACTGGATCAGCCAGCCGCCCCGCACCCACAGGAGCGATTTTACGAGACGGTCGACATAGATGCAGTTCTGCTTGTCCATCCCTGCCGACGGGCCGAAAACGCGCGCTCTGTGAACCGAGCGGAAGCCCCGCTCGCGCTCCAGCGCTATCACGATTTCCACGCTGTCGGAGTTGGCGGCGACCGCCTTGCGGAATGCGCGGTTGCCAAGGCTGATGGGCTGAAAATCCGGATCGAGGGGAGGAATGCAGAGCGGTTTGGGATTAAAGGCAAAAGGTTTCATCGGAATCCTCCTTTGCGGGCATCTTACCATATATTAGATGGTCTATACCATTATACAAAACCTGACCTGTCCACGCAAGGGGAAGAGATGCAATAACGCCGTCATTCAGTAATAGTAGGCCGTCATTGCCGCCATCGTCCAAGCACCCATGAGCGCCATGACCCAAGCAAGCCGCGCCGTGCTGACCGAGCGCTCCCGGGGGCGACCCAGCGCGGGCAGGAGGATCGCGAAGACCGGTATGAAATAGCGTCCCTGTATACCCCAGGGCAGGGCCGCACCGATATCCGACCACGCCATATACAGGAACAGTATCATCCCACACACCGTAAGCGCCGCCGTAATAAGCAGCGAGCGCCGCTGCGCGGTAGGCAACGCCGAGCCGTCGCCCAGAGCCGCCCAGACAAGCATGAGCGGCGTGAGCGCCTGCCATATCCCGGCGCTCATCCGTCCGCCGTCATAGGTTGAAAGCTCCGCCAGCCAGCCGCCTGTCAGCGATGTCAGGCAGCGGGCGAGCATGATGAGCGCGCCTGCCGGATGCGCGGCAATATGTTTAAGCTGGGTCAGAGCGTTGTAAGCTCCGTCCCGCATCGCGGAGTTGTGAACGCCGCCCCACAGCGCGTTGACCGCCAATAGCCAGGCGGCCGAGAGGCCCCAGACAAACGCAGCCATCGCGGCCGCTGCCCACCGGAGACGGGGCGTCGCGTAGGTGCTTCGGGGCGTGAACAGAAAGAGCAGGCTCAGCAGCGCGTACGGAGCTTTGATGAGCGCTATAGCGCAGAGAATTCCCGACATCGCGCCCAGACGCCCGAGCGTCAGCCCGCCGTCGCGCGCGTATCGCAGCCACAGGGCCGTAAAGAGAAGGGAAAGCGCGATCACGACGGGATCGGTCGAATAGGAGGCGGCCAGCGTCACCGCCTGCGCCAGTAGCCCTACCGCGAAAATTGCCGACCGGAAACGCGGGGCTATACATAGCGCTGCGTATACAAGCCCGATATACGCGGCCAGATTCGTCAGACGCCCCAGATAATAGATGAGGGACAGCGGCAGTCCTGCGAGCCTTCCCAGCGCTACGCCCACAGCGCCGGGAAGATACCCGATAAAAAGCGTGTTTTCCACTGCGTACTCGCGGCTTAGCGTCATTTCGCCCGAAGGGATGCGGCCGAATAAGGACAGGGCCTGTGCAATGCGGTAGCTGCCCGCCGTGGTAAGGGGCGTCACGTCCAGTGGAACCGGTACGGCCGCGCCGTCCCGCGTGCGCAGCGGGACCAGAGCGTCTCCCGAGAGCTGCCAGGCGCGCGCGAAATGCCGGTGCTCGTCAAAGCCCGCGCCGATGGGCTGTACAATGAGCGCGACAATACCCAGCGCTGCCGCCAGAAAACAAAAATTCCTGCGGATGTCCTCTCCCGTCAACAGCAGCGCCGCAATACCGAGAGCCAAAATTATAAGCCACAGTACGGGCTTTTCCGCCGAATCGACGGTCCCGGTCAGGGCGTATATGAGGCGTCCGTACTGTGCCGCTCCGCCCAGTATCAGGGGCTCCGACGCGTTTTGGTAGGGCGAGACAAAAAACACGACGTCCGACCCGGCGACGCCCTCGATCTCGATCCGCAGAGCGGCTCCGTCGGGCGGCACCGCGCGAGACACGGGGATATCCGCCCACGCGGGCTCTGCGCCGCCCGGGGCCAGCGTGCTCTGGGCAAGCAGCGTGTCCCCGGCCATGAGACGGACGTGGCAGCCCGTATCCGCCCGGCCGCCTCGCACCAGCAGGTGCAGCGACTCAATATGCGAGAACGGTGAGGGAAGCGACTGGACGAGTGTACTTCCGCCGGTCAGCGCGGGTATTTCCCGCCGGGGGAGGTCGGGCACTTGGGCGCGGCGCGCGTTTGGATACCAGCCTGCCGCCATGACCGCGACCAGCAGCAGAGCGAAGGACAGGAGCGCCCATTTTCTCTCACGTATACGGCTTACCAATGCTGATGCGGTTCTCATTGCGATCCTCCCGGCGATCTCATCCAATTATAGACAGACGGAGAGCTGAATGCAAGCGGAGATAGGAGCGGCATTTCCGTAACTGTGTACGGGCGTCAAACATAGGTTACACTTTTCTGAAAGAAAAACTTCGATCGGTCTTGTCAAGGGTAGGGTGGAGATTTGCGCAGCAAATACGACCCGACCTTGACAAGGCGAATCGTGGTATCATGGAAACCGGCCTTCCGGCAGACCTGACCGGAAGGGCTTCATCACCTCACATCACGGCTAGATAATCATTCAAGACCTGATTGGGGGAGCGGAAATTCAAGCAAGTCATAATGTAATTGTTAGACTTTCGCTGGTATACAGCCAGCTGTTTTCTTCCGTCCATCAAGCAGTACATTCGCAAATACCTGTAAAAACGCTGTTCATCAGTACGGTGCTGACGTTCCACCTTACCATTGTGGCGAGGTGTAGCGATGCGGATGCGATGATAAAGAATTCCCATTTGCTCGAGCGCCTCCTCGAACATCGTTTTATGAGCTGCCTTCACGAGCAACAACGCATTTGTAAACTCCGTCCCGTTATCGGTCTGAATCTCCCGGATAGGAAACGGTGATTCCCGTACCAGCTTCATCAGAAAATGATAGGCACTGTAGGTGCTGTGCTCATCATACATCTCC
>JAAYXU010000089.1 GCA_012515725.1 Clostridiales bacterium
CGCCGCGCTGCTGGGTGCTCTGACCCAAGCGCTCACTGAGAGGGCGGCCAGTGTCGAGGTCGTGCGCCTGTCGGACAGGACCATCGCGGGCTGCCGGGGCTGCGGGCGTTGCCGGCAGGCCGCTCTGCCCGACCACTGCATACAGAGCGACGACATGACGCCTCTTTACGGGAAAGTGCTTTCGGCCGATGCACTCGTACTGGCTTCGCCGGTGTACTTCTGGCACATGTCGGCATGGCTCAAGGCGTTCGTCGACCGGCTGTACTGTATCGCCGATCAGGGCCTTACCGGAAAGAAAATGGCGCTCGTGCTGACCGGCGGCGGCGACGCGTTCGACGGAGTGGATCTCATCGTTGCCAGCGCGGAGCGTATGGCCCGGTACTGCGGTCTCACATTCGTCGGAACGCTCTACCGCGCCCCCTCGGGCGACTCCCATATGTGGGAGACCGCGGCGCTCAGACGGGACGCTTGCGTGATCGCCAGCAAATTAACGGGAGGTACGCATCCATGATCAACGTCGCTATGCTCAGCTACTGGCACGTACACGCGAAGGGATACGCCCGGGAGGTGGACGAGTCGGGTATCGCCCGGATCGCCGCGGTCTGGGACGAGCTTCCCGGGCGCGGGAAACAGGAGGCCGACGCGCTGGGCGTGCGCTGGTGCGCGAGCCTCGAGGACGCGCTTTCCTCGGGGATCGACGCGGTCGTCGTCAATGCCCCGACCGATATGCACGAGCAGGTCATCACGGCCGCGGCACGGGCCGGGAAGCACATATTCACCGAGAAGGTGCTCGCGACCACGGTGGCCTCGGCCCGGCGCATCGCGGCGGAGATCGCGTCAGCGGGCGTCAGGTTCTGCATATCGCTTCCGCAGCGGGGCAAACCTCAGCATCTTTTCATAAAAAAGGCCGCGGACAGCGGCGCGCTGGGCCGCGTCTATATGGTGCGCATGCGCAACGCGCACAGCGGCAGCACCGACGGCTGGCTCCCCGAGCATTTCTACGATCCGGTCGCCTGCGGCGGCGGCGCGATGATGGATCTGGGCGCGCACCCGATGTACCTTATTTCCTGGCTGCTGGGCGAGCCGGTGCGCATCAATTCGATGTTTACGAGCGTCACGGGCCGCGCTGTGGAGGACAACGCGGTCTGCACGATCGAGTTTCGGGACGGGGCCATCGGCGTTTCCGAGACGGGCTTCGTGTCCAAGGCCTCTCCGGCGGCGCTCGAGGTGTACGGCGATCAGGGAACAGCAATGGTATGCGGACCCGAGGGCAGCGTATATCTGCGCGAGGCCGGAGCCGAAGCGTTCCGTCTCGTTGCGCCCGACGAGCTTCCCGCCCCCGCTCCAAAGCCCGTCGAGCAGTTCCTGTCGGCAGTCGCGGGCAGCGGACAGATACTCTACGGCATGGACGACGCGATCGCGCTCACCGGGCTTATGGAGGGCGCGTACCGGGCGCACCGCGAGGGGCGTACGGTTTCATTCTCGGAAATCGGGTAGACTACCGACAGACTATGAGCCAGTTTGCGCCGGAGCGTACTGGACGCGCGGCGTGGTATAAATACATTAGGGAGGAACAAAAACGATGAAAACCAAAGTAGCGGCCCAGATGTACACGGTGCGGGAGTTTATGAAAACTCCGGCGGACATGGACGTCTCCCTGGGCAAGGTCAAGGCGTCAGGGTACGACGCGGTACAGCTTTCAGCGGGAGGACCCATCGATCCGGCCGACATGCGCGCGCTCCTTGACAAGCACGGGCTGACCGCCGCGGCGACGCATATCCAGTTTGACAAGATCGTAAACGACACCGAGGGCGCGATCAGCGACCACCGCATACTGGGCTGCGAATACATCGGCCTGGGCGGCATGCCCGCCGATTACCGCGCGTCAGCCGAGGGGTATCGGGAGTTTGCGCGCGTGATAGAGCCTGCGGCGCGGAAGATCGCCGACGCGGGACTCAAATTCATATACCACAACCACAACTTCGAGTTCGCACGGTACGACGGCAAAACCGGCCTGCAGATACTGATGGAGAGCACCGACCCCGCGTGGATGCAGTTCGAAATAGACACCTACTGGGTGCAGATGGGCGGCGGCGATCCGATCGACTGGATACGGCGGATGGCGGGCCGTATGGACGTAGTACATTTCAAGGACATGGCGACCGATCCCGTGGAAAGGAAGCCCATCATGGCCGAGGTCGGTGAGGGAAACCTCAACTGGCAGGGCATAATCGCGGCGTGCGCGCAGATCGGCGTCAAATGGCACATTGTCGAGCAGGATATCTGCCAGCGCGACCCGTTCGAGAGCCTGGATATAAGCGTGCGGAACCTGCATCGTCTGGGCCTGCGCTAAGAGCCCATGAAGGCCCTGCGGCGAGTATGCGCGGCGGCGCTTTGCGCGCTGCTGCTGGCAGGCTGCAGCCCGGCCCCGGTCGTGCTGTACACCGATCTGCCCCAAGCTCCGGTCGCGGAGCTGGCCGCGGCGTTCACAGAGAAGACGGGTATACCCGTCACGGTGACCGTCCAGTCGGATGGCGCCATAGTCCGGACGGCAGGCCAGCCCGACGATCCGTGCGATGTCGTTATGCTGTCTGCCTCCGCGATCGAGACGATGCTGCGCATGGAGGCGGAGGAGCGGCTCTCGCCGGTCATGACGGCCCACGAGGCGGGCCTTCCCTGGGCCGTATCGGGCGACGCGTTCGTGGGGTTGGGCGGCGAGACATGGGCGCTGCTCGTTCACACGGAGCTTGTTGGCGACAGTCTGCCCGATTCGATATTCGACCTCACGGACGCGCCGCCGGGGCGGTGCGGTCTGCCCGACCCCGGGCGATACCCTTACTATCTGCTGGGCGTGTATCTGGGGTGGGACGAGAGCCTGATGCTTGTCTTTTTTAAGGACATGCTCAGTAACGGTGTCCAGTGGGGCGGCGGTCCCGCCGACGCGGCCCGGAAGGTAGCCTCCGGCGAGTGGGCCATGGCGATCACGACGCTTAGCTGCGCGCGGAACGTGCTGGACACTGGCGCGCCTCTTAAGATCATCATCCCCGACCAGAACGCGGGCGAGCTTGGTACTCTGACCGTGCCCGTCACCGTCGCGGCCATAAGCCGGGACAAGCCCAATCCGAACGCCAAGCGACTGATGGCCTTTCTGCTGCGTCCCGAGAGCGAGGCCGCCCTCGTCGCGGCGGGCGTCATCGACGCGCCGCTTCGCGATATGACGGACGCGGACGGACAGGCCCTGACCGCGGTACGCCCGCTGACCAATCGCATCGGTGAGATATACGGCTCGCTCGATACAATCGGAAGCCGCCTCGCGTCGCTGATCGAATAAATTCTCAGTACATACTAGCCTCCCGGCCATGCCGCGGGCAGGGTGTCAGTTTACTTGCCAGTATTTTTTTGTATTGCTCTATTTGAACAATGCAATAAACTTTATTTGTCCACTTTCTATGAGTGGCTAAAGCGCCGGAATCCCGGATTAACCTCTTTACACAGCAGTTATTTAGGCTTAACGGATGCCACTTTCAGCGTGAAAGTGGCAGAAAGCGCCGGGGGTCGGGAAGCGCCGGGAACCTGCGTCTCTGGCCCCAAAGTCGGCGCTTTCCGCTAACCCCTTCGGCCGCCATGGTGGCTTACGCCAATTATACCATGGCGGCCTCGGAAGCTTGCGCTACGACTTTGTGGCAGGCGAGCCGCAGGGCGCTTCAAGACCCCCGGACCCCGGCTACAGTTCAGGCTTGAGAGTAGTACAAACTTTCATCCGTACATGAAAATAGCTATGTGCAACGAAAGATTGCGTTCTGATGCTGTGCCTGATCGCAGCGGAGCGACAACCAAAATCTCAGAACACGGGCAAGCAAAATAAAATATCCCTGTGCCCCTTACTTAATGCCCCGGGACTTTTTATGTTCCGGTAGAATGATACCTCTTTACCGCCACGCGCCAGAAGAGCAGCGACAGCCCCAGAAAGACTAAACCCGCCGGAAGCCCCATAAAGGCGGACGCGCTGGGCGCGCCCGCGACGGCGACCGTCGGATAGTACCCGATAAGCCCCAGCGGGAACACAAATACGAGAAACCGGTGGATCACGCCGCCCAGCCGGGGCAGCGGGACCTGTGCCACCTGCATCGTATAGTTCGTGAAAAGATACACGTAGTCGAGCGGCTGCACGGTCCATATCGACAGAGCGGCGAACACGATGAACGTGCCGGTATAAAGGAGGTACCCCCCGGCCACCGCGCAGGCCATCGTCAGCAGCCGCGCCGCGGTGGGCGCGAGCCCCAGCATCGGGAAGGCCGCGGCGGCGCATCCCGCCCCCACCATCACCCTTCCGAAACGATTGATCTCGAAGCCATGCCCCATGACCTGCACAGTCAGACTGCGGGGGCGCGTGAGCATCCGGTCGAGATCGCCGCTGCGCACATACCAGGGAAACGTGTCAAACCCGCGCGAGAACCACTCGGCAACCCCGAACGCCGTAGTCGTCAGCCCGAAGCACAGCAGCGTATGCCCCGCCGTCCAGTCGCCTATGGCCCCGAACCGCGCAAAAAGTATCATGACGCCCAGGAAATCGACCGCGGTATTGAGCGCCGTGGCCCCGACATTGAGCATCCAGTGCCGGTACGCGAGCGCGCAGCGCAGGTTCATACGCGCATAGCGGAGATAAAGGCGCAGTCCGTTCATACTATCCCCCCTGTATCACGGTTCGTCTGAGACCCCGGGCCATCAGCCACCGTCCAAAGAG
>JAAYXU010000090.1 GCA_012515725.1 Clostridiales bacterium
ATCGACAGCAGCAGCAGTTCCTCCGCGATGCCCGTCGTCACCTTGTGTCCCATGCCGTCGCACAGCGGCAGATAGATATTGATGAGGCCTATCGTCGCCAGCCCGCCCAGCGATATCGATTTCTCGATGAGCAGCGTCCGCGCGCCGCTCCGGGCCGCCGCCCCGGCCGCGGCCACCCCCGCGACGCCTCCTCCCACGACCACCACATCGTAGCTTCCCTGTACGGGTATCCGGTTTTGCTCCTCAATCCAATTCATATCATAAACCTCCAATTCCATATTCGCGCAGAGCGCCGTCTACCGCCTCCAAAAAACGGTCCATATCGGCGTCCGATCCTATCGACACGCGCAGCCAATCTGCGGTACGGGGATTTTTCCCGAAATGCCGGACCAGTACGCCGCGCCGCCTGAGCGCGTCCGATATCCATGCCCCCGGTACGCCCGGATACCGGACGAACAGGAAATTCGCGCGGCTGTCGGTGCACTCAAAACCCCTCATAAGCAGCGCGTCCCTGATCCGCTCGCGGGTCGCGATCACGCGGGTGCACTGCGCGCGCGCGTATGCCGCGTCCTCGATGGCCGCAAGTGCCCCGGCCTGGGCTACCGCGTCCAGCGTGTAGGAGTTATAGGAATTCTTGACGCGGCGTATCGCTTCCACGAGCGGCGGCTGTCCCAGGCAGTAGCCGACCCGAAGTCCCGCCAGCGCGTGAGACTTCGACAGCGTTCTTGCAATAATTAGATTCGGGTACTTATCTATAAGTCCCGCGGCCGTCTGCCCGGAAAATGCCGCATACGCCTCATCAACGAGTACCACGACGTCGGGATTTGCCGCAAGCACAGCCTCGATGTTCGCATTGTCCAGCATGAGACCCGTGGGGGCGTTCGGATTGGCCAGCACGACGCCGCCCGGGCTTCCCGCGTAGTCGGCAGGCTCCAGCCGGAAGTCTTCCCGTAGCGGTATTTCCCGATAATCAAGTCCAAACAGACCGCAGTACACAGGGTAGAAGCTGTACGTTATATCGGCGAACCACACCTGCCGCCCGGGCTCGAAAAACGCCTCAAACGCCCAGGCCAGCAGCTCGTCGGAGCCGTTTCCCATGTATACGTGATCGATGCCCGGCAGGCCCTCCTCGCGCGCTACGGCCTCGCGCAGCGCTTCGCACTCGGGCCGCGGATAGAGCCGGAGCCCTTCTCCGATCGCGCCGCGCATCGCCTCCAGCGCGCGCGGGCTGGGCGGGTACGGGTTTTCGTTTGTGTTGATCTTTATATACTTTTGATCGCGCGGCTGCTCGCCCGGCGTGTAGGGAAGTATGGCCCTTGTTCTTTCATTCCAGTACCGGCTCATCGCAGTCCTCCTTGTCGGATCTCGCACTCTTAGTTTATCACCGCAAAGCGGTAAGTCAAGCGTGTATGCGAGGGGGAACAAATTCTATATAACAGATGTTAATTCTTGGTGTTGTACATCCCTGTCCGGCTGTGCTATAATAAAACCCGGTCCCGCCAAATGAATAGTGCTCACAGGTGTCCGCCGCAAGGCGGATGAAAAGGGAAAGCGGTGCAAAGCCGCAGCAGCCCCCGCTACTGTAAGGATCGACGAAACCGGCACGATGCCACCCATTCGGGGAAGGCGCCGGGAGTAGGACCGAGATCCAAGCCAGGAGACCTGCCTGAGAGCCGGACAATGAATCCTTCGGAGGGAAGGATGGCCGCTATCTGCCCGACTATGTAGCGCCTTCCGAATGGAGGGCGCTTTTTGTGGCCTCCTTAAGATCCCGGATCCATGTATTTTTGCACGCGGGACACAGTAATAAGGGAGGTTTTATCATGAAGAAACCATTTGTCGTCACATTGCTGCTCATGGCGGCGCTGCTCATGGGCTGCGCGGGAAACACGCCCGCTCCCAGCGCCGCGCCGTCGGAAACCGCGACGCAGGCCCCGACCGCGACGCCCGCGCTGGAGCAGGAGTATCCGATTACGGTCACCGACAGCCTGGGCCGCGAGGTAACGCTGACCCAGCCGCCTCAGGTCATCGTGTCGCTGACGCCAACCAATACCGAGATCGTATTCGCACTGGGCGCGGGAGACAGGGTAGCCGGCGTGGACATCGTGTCCAACTATCCGCCTGAGGTAGATGCGTTGCCCGATGTGGGCGACTTTAGCGGCCCCTCCATCGAGGCAATCGCGGGGCTCAAGCCCGACCTTATACTGTCGGCCAACAACCTGCAGGGCGACGCGATCGATCGGCTGACTGAGCTGGGGCTCACGGTAGCCGCCGTCGAAGCGTCGCAGTGGGACGACATACCCGCCACGATCGAGATGGTCGGCGCGCTCATCGGCAGGCCCCAGGCAGCCGCCGCGCTCAACCAGAAGATGGCCGAGGATCTTGCGGCCATCACCGACGCCGTGGCCGGAGCCCAGCCTGTCAGCGTCTATTATGTTTTCTCCTACGGCGAGTACGGCAACTGGACGACCGGCCCCGGTACGTTCATCGACACGATGATCACGCTGGCGGGCGGTGAATCGGTAACCCGCGACGCGCCTGCCCGCTGGCTTGAATACAACATGGAGGATATCGTACGGAAGAATCCGTCCGTATTCCTCGTCTCCAGCGATCTGGGCGACATCGAGAGCCTCAGCGCCGCCGAGGGCTACAAGGAACTGGACGCCGTCAAGGAAGGCCGCGTCTATCTCGTGGATGCCGACAAGGCTTCCCGGCCCGGGCCGCGTATCATCGAGGGGCTTGAGGAAATCGCAAGGGCCATTCACCCTGAGTGCTTTGAGTAAAGCGAGGCGCCTATGAATCCGCACTTCTCCCGCCGCCTGGCGATTGGATCCGCGCTGCTGCCCCTGCTTCTGGCGGCGGCAGCGTGCTGGGCGCTTCTTTCGGGATCCGGGGCTTCGGCGGCCGAAAGCCTCCGGACGATACTGGGGCTGCCTGGGGCGGACGACGGGCTTTTGCTCTTCCGGATCCGTATGCCCCGGGTAGCCATGGGTATCATGGTGGGCGCGACGCTGGCAGTGTGCGGCGTCATGATGCAGGGCATGTTCCGCAATCCGCTGGCTGATCCCCATATCCTTGGCGTGTCGTCGGGCGCGGGACTGGGCGCGACGATCGCGATCGCGCTGGGGCTTGGCAGGGCAACTCTTGGACTGGGGGCTGTCACGCTCTTCGCGTTCGCTGGCGGCGCGGGAAGCGTCGCGCTGGTATACCTCTTGTCCCGCCGCGCAGGCCGATTATCCACGACCTCGCTTCTGCTGGCAGGCATCGCGGTTGGCTCTCTGTTTAGCGCGGGCACGACGCTAATCATGCGGCTCAACCATGACAAGATGGATCACATCATATTCTGGACGATGGGCAGCCTGTCTACCGTAGGCTGGAAGCAGGTGTTCTGGTGCCTTCCGTTCTGCCTTATCGGATCCCTCGCGGCGCTCATTTTTGCGCGGGATCTGAACCTTCTGTCCCAGGGTGAGGAAACGGCGCTGCATCTGGGCGTCAACGTGGGCCGCACGCGTATGCTCATCATGCTGCTTACCGCCATCGCCACGGCGGGCGCGGTATCGGCCACTGGTGTCATCGGCTTCGTGGGGCTTATTATCCCCCACGTGTCCCGGATGCTTTTCGGGCCCGACCATCGCCGCCTTGTGCCGCTTTCGGCGCTCATGGGCGCGGTATTCATGCTGATCATGGACACGCTGGCGCGTACGCTGGCCGCTCCGCTGGAGATTCCGGTGGGCATACTGACAGCCATGTGCGGAGGCCCCTTCTTCCTGTGGCTGCTGCGCCGCAGCGCGCTGTAGAAAGGGGTCCTCATGAAGACCACTGTGGAAAACCTGACGTATTCTTATAACGGGCATCCCGTCGTCAATGGCGTCTCCCTGTCGCCCCGTGAGGGAGAGGTCACCGCGGTGCTCGGGCCCAACGGCGCGGGAAAGACCACGCTCTTACGGTGCATAACGGGCGCGCTGCGTCCCGTCCGGGGCGCGGCGCGGCTGGACGGACAGCCGATGGACGCGATGCCCCCGCGGGAAAAAGCCCGGAGGGTGGCGCTGGTGCCGCAGGCCTCGAACCTGGAGTTCCGGTTTACCGTGCTTGAAACCGTGCTCATGGGCCGCTATCCGTGGCTGGGCCGGTTCGCCGCCGAGAGCGCGCGCGACCACGAGATCGCCCGGCAGGTAATAGACGAGGTCGGCCTTGCGGCGTTTTGCGACCGCTCGGTCACAGCGCTTTCCGGGGGCGAGCTGCAGCGCGTGCTGGTAGCCCGGGCGCTGTGCCAGGATACGCCGGTGCTGCTGCTGGATGAACCGGTCAGTCATCTGGATATCCGCCACCAGGTGGATATACTGGGAGCCGTCCGCCGCCGGGCCGAGGAGCGGGGCGTGACGGTGCTGTGCGTACTGCACGACCTCAACCTGGCCGCCCGCTTCGCTCACCGTCTGGCGGTCATGAAGGACGGCCGCGTCGTAGCCGAAGGCGCTCCGGGTCAGGTGCTGGATCCTGCTCTTATAGGCGAGGTGTATGGACTGCCGGTTACGCGGATCGACGCGGGCGGCAGGCCGATACTGATACCCGAGTGAGCCGCCGGGTTTGTCACCGAGGGCTTGCAGGTTCCCCGCGCAGCATGAAGCGCGCCGCCGCGGCCAGCGCGGCCAGCATCACCGACGAGGCGATAAAAAGGAGCCTGAACTGCGCAAAGGGCATCACGTCGGGCAGCGACGTGCGTTCGATGAGCCCATAGGCGAGCCTTCCCGCGGCTGGCGCGATGAATAGCACGATTCCGGTCACCGATACGTGAAAGCCTTCGCTGACGTCCCGCTCGCTTGGGAGCATGATCTCATAGCGATAGTTGAAGGTGCTCAGTGCGTACGCCGCGTTTGCGCAGCCCGATATGACGCTGCGCAGGGGCAGAAGCAGCAGATATGTTTGCGGCGCGACCATCGCCCATACCGCAAGCTCCAGCGCAAAGGCGAGCAAGCTTGCTAGGTAGATACGTCTGTGCCCTATCCGATCCGACAGGCGGCCGACATAGCGGTATACTATGATCTGCGTAATGTACAGAAGCGTTGTGGACAGCGTGATGAACTGATACGATATACCGAGGTGCCGTATGAGATACGCGCTCGTAAAAGCAAGCGAGCTGTGCGCCGCGAAGTTGAAAAGCAGGCTGACAACCTCAAAACGTATGAATCTGCGGTTCCGGAGCGGTATGCGGATATAGTCCCGCATACGAGCCGTCGGCATACACTCCTGGGCGGGCGGTTCGCTGATGCGCGAGTAGCTCCAGTCGGTCAGCAGCATGAGTAGAAACGCAGCGCCGTATATGATGAGAAAAGCCGCGCGCTTGTCCGCGAGTATATCCAGCATACGCCCGAACCCAAGCGGAATGAGTATCGCGGGAACCGTCATAAATATCTGGCGGACGGCCAGATACCGGCCCCGGATCCGTTCGGGTATGACCGATACGAACCAGCTGTTGATGGCTGGCGTGGCGGTGGCCAGCAGCAGATTGGCTGCGATCAGAGCCGCTGTGAAAAAGACCACCCGGACGCCTTCGGGCAGCAGCAACGTGATCGGTACCGACAGGCAGGCAATCGAGCGGGATACCGTGTGAATGACTATGATTCTGCCCTTCCGGCGCGCAACCTTCCGCCATAGCAGACTGGAAAACAGCGATACCACACCGCTCATCGACGGGATCAGCGCCAGATAGCCGACCATCAGGTCGTCCGCGCCGATAAAGACCGCAAAGCCCGAAAGAAATATGCCGTACGCCAATAGGGGAAACGCGTTGTTGAATACGCCGTGCGCGATAAACCAGTTCTGGTCCGTCCGGTAGGGGTTGTGCAGCAGTTCGGGATCGTTACGGTATATAAGCGTCTCTATGATCCTGCGCAGGCTCTTCACCTTATCCTCCAGTATCGGCCGTATGGCGGTCGGTCATATTGGAATACCCCGCATCATTATACCATCGCGCCGTGCGGCAGGCAATGGAGCGCGGATAACGGCAGGGGCGGCAGCATTACTTTGCAGCATATTCCTGTTTTGCACTATCGAGAGATTGAATAGGCTTTTTTATGGCACTAAAAGTGCCGCAAAACCCCACTGCCGATCAGGGTTTTCTGCTCTCCCTTACCATCTGTTACGACAATATCTGTTCCGGTACTGGTTGCCGGGGATATCGTCTTCATTTCCATGTGCGCACCCCTTTTTGAGTTTCCGGTTCAGGCATACTCGATTGCCTGCGGATACAGTGACAAACCCTCCGCCCGCGTGTATAATTAACGTTATATCGGCCG
>JAAYXU010000091.1 GCA_012515725.1 Clostridiales bacterium
ATGATAATAGAAATTATCCTTGACTGAATCCGTGCAGTCTGGTATAATTCACCGTGATAAAGCGATAAAGTACAAAAGGGAGCGGTCATGAACGAACTAAAAAAGCGCATCCCCGAAGGAACCCAGGACTATCTTCCGGTCGAATGCCGACAGAAGAGGCTGCTGGAGCGGAAGATCGAGCGGGTATTTGACGAGTGGGGCTATCAGCTGGTGGAAACACCCGTGCTGGAATATCTATCGCCCGCGGGCGGCGCGGGCGGATTCCAGCAGGAGCGCCTTTTTAAGCTGGTGGACGGGCAGGGGCGGCTTCTGGCGCTGCGGCCCGACATCACACTACCGCTCGCGCGCGTGGCCGCCACGCGGATGCGCGAAGCAGAGTGGCTCCGGCTCTGCTACCGGGGCAACGTATTCAGCTTCACCGGCGAGGAGGGAAGCGGCGGGCTCAAGGAATATACGCAGATGGGCGTGGAGCTCATGGGTCCGACCGGCGTGGACGGCGACGCGGAGGTGATTGCGCTCGCGATTCGCGTCATGCAGGCCGCCGGGCTCACGGGTTTCCAGATGGACATCGGACAGGTCGAGTTC
The DNA here is from genome assembly GCA_012515725.1 of Clostridiales bacterium. Lineage (GTDB taxonomy): Bacteria > Bacillota > Clostridia > Christensenellales > UMGS416 > JAAYXU01. The sequence continues at coordinate 586 of JAAYXU010000091.1, forward strand.
TTCAAGGGGCTTATGGAGGAGGCTGGGTTTGACGCCGCCGAAACCGAGCGCATCCGCGAGCTGGTGGAGCAGAAAAATTTCCTCGCGCTGGAGCTACGGCTGCAGCAGGCCGGTGTTAGCGGCCATCTGCGCAATAACATACTGGAGCTGCCCGCGCTCTATGGAGATGCCGATGTGCTGCGCATAGCCCGCGCATACAGCGCGAACCACCGCTGCAGGCAGGCACTAGACAATATCGAGGAGATGCTCTCGATACTCGCCGCGTACGGGCTGGACGGCCATGTTTCGATCGATCTGGGCATGGTACAGAGCATTCACTACTATACGGGTATCATATTCCGGGGCATGGTTGAGAACCTTGGGTACCCGATCGTGACCGGAGGACGCTATGACCGACTGGTGGGCGAGTTCGGCCGGGACATGCCGGCCACCGGCTTTGCGATGGGTGTGAAGGCAGCGCTCATCGCGCTGGAGCGGCAGGGCTTACTGGGCACTGAGCCGCCGCCGCTTGATCGGCTGGTGGGCTTTGAACCGGGCTGCCGGACCCAGGCGATCGGCTATATGCAGGCCGCCCGCGCGGAGGGGCTCACGGTAGAGCAGTTCTTCGGAGACCGGGAGAGGCTTGCCCGGGATGCTGCGAGCCGCAACGCCGCACAGGCGGTTTGGGTCGGTGGGCGGGGCATCGAGGTGATATGGGAAGGAGCGCAGCCATGAAGAAAATAACGATCGCGCTGGCCAAGGGAAGACTGGCGGACGACGCGACGGCGCTCCTTACGCAGTGCGGCATCGACTGCGGTCCGCTGAGCAGCGCGGGGCGCAGGCTGGTTGTAGAAGACCCGGCAAGCGGCGTGTCCTTCATACTCGTCAAGCCCTCCGATGTGCCCACATATGTAGAGCGAGGTGTGGCGGATCTGGGCGTTGTGGGGAAGGATACGCTGATGGAGCGCGGCTCCCGGGTATATGAGATGCTCGATCTGGGATTCGGTAAGTGCCGCCTGTGCGTCGCAGGCTTTCCGAATGAGGTCGGCCGAGCTATCACCGCCTTTAACCTGCGGGTGGCCACGAAGTATCCGCGCATCGCGCGAAGCTACTACGCCGAGAAGGGAATGACGATCGATGTCATCGAGCTTAATGGCTCGGTCGAGCTGGGGCCGCTCGTGGGACTGAGCGACGTGATACTCGACATCGTGGAGAGCGGCCGCACGCTGGAGGAAAACGGCCTCATGATACTGGAAAAGATATGCGACATATCGGCTCGGCTCATCGTAAACCGGGTGAGCCTCAAGACCAAGGGAGACCGCATTAAGCCGCTGCTGGCCTCGATGCGGGCAGTTCTGAGGGAGGAGAACGGACGATGAAGCGCATCGACGGTACGACGGCGGAAGGACGCCGGGCGCTGTCAGCGCTAATGAACCGCACCGCCCTCGATCAGGAGACAGAGAGAGAGACTGTCCGGGGCATACTTGCCGACGTACGGGAGCGGGGCGACGCGGCGGCACTCGAGTATACCGCGCGCTTCGACGGGGTAGCGCTCACGGCAGATCGCCTGGAAGTGAGCAGTGACGAAATAGAACGGGCATGGGAGGCTGTGCCGCTCGGTCTCCGCGAGGTCATGGAGCGCGCCGCCGTCAATATCCGCGCATTCCACGCGCTGCAGATACGCCCGTCGATACGTGACGAGCAGCCGGGCAGGCTGCTGGGTCAGCGCGTGCTGCCCCTGTCGCGGGTGGGCGTGTACGCGCCGGGCGGACGCGCGCTGTATCCTTCCTCTGTGCTTATGGACGCGATTCCCGCTCGGGTGGCTGGCGTATCGGAGATCATACTGTGTACGCCGCCCCGGCCGGACGGCGGCGCGGACGCGCTGACGCTGGCCGCCGCCCGCATCGCCGGGGTGGACAGGGTGTTCCGGGTAGGGGGCGCGCAGGCTATCGGCGCGATGGCATGGGGAACCGCCACGATACCCAGGGTTGACAAAATCGTCGGCCCTGGTAATATCTACGTGGCGCTGGCCAAGCGGGAGGTATTCGGGTACGTGGGCATCGATATGGTGGCCGGTCCCAGCGAGGTGCTGGTCATAGCCGACGATACTGCCAACCCGCGCTGGGTAGCCGCCGATCTTCTGTCCCAGGCCGAGCACGATCCTCAGGCGGCGGCCATACTTGTGTCGCCAGACGCCGTGCTCATTGAAGCGGTAGCTGCGGAGCTTAATGCACAGTCCGCGGCGCTGCCCCGGGCATCCATCGCCCGGGAGTCGCTCGC
>JAAYXU010000092.1 GCA_012515725.1 Clostridiales bacterium
GCCCGAGAATGCGATAACTAAGCAGTACGCCGCGCTCCTGGAGGTCGATCACGTGCGTGTATCATTTGCGCCCGATGCGCTGGACACGATCGCCGAGTTCGCTTTTCTTGCCAACGAAACAAGCGAAAATATCGGCGCTCGACGTCTGCATACGATCATGGAGAATCTTCTCGAGGATATTTCTTTTAACGCCAGCGGCACGCATCCGATGGTGGATATGGTCCTTGACGCGGCATATGTCCGTGAGCACCTCAGGCGCATCGCGCGTGAGAAGGATCTGGGGAAGTTTATATTATAATACTTTCCGGGAGGATATTGGCGGAAAGAAATGTGATCAGTACAAAAAAATAAGAAGTGGTATTGCCTTTTCCATGGATTTCTCTTACAATGGAAACGCGCCGCGATCCGGCGCGGAAGTGGAGGGATGACCCGTGCCATACAGGATTTTTACGGACAGCTGTTCCGATCTGCCCGTCGAATACATTAGAGAGCACGATTTGACGGTATTGCCGCTGACCTATTCGATCGATGGTAAGGAATACAGGGACGACGGCTGGACTTCGATGCCGGTCGAGGAGTTCTATGGCCGGGTCCGCAGGGGATCCATGCCTACGACATCCCTAATTAACGTGCAGAGCTTTTTGGACGCATTCACGCCCTGCCTTGAAAAGGGCGAGGACATACTCTACATCGCCTTTTCCACGGCGCTGAGCGGGACCTGCCAAAACGGTATGATCGCCGCGGGCGACCTGCGGGAGCAGTTCCCGGAACGCCGTATCACGGTCATCGACAGTCTGTGCGCCAGCATGGGCCTTGGAATGCTCGTGATGCTCGCTCAGCAGAGGAAAGAGGAGGGCATGGGCTACGATGAACTCGTTGCCTGGGTGGACAACGAGAAGCTGCACGCGGTTCACTGGTTCACAGTGGACAATCTCCACCATCTGCGCAGGGGCGGACGGCTTTCCACGACGTCGGCGTTTCTTGGCACGATCCTATCCATCAAGCCCGTCCTTCACGTCAGCGACGAGGGGAAGCTGATTCCGGTCGAGAAGGTTAAAGGACGTCGGCACGCGCTGCGCAGCCTGGTGGATCGGATAGCGCAGACCATCGTTGGGCCGGAAAAACAGACCCTCTACATCATTCACGGCGACGCGCTCGAGGACGCGCGTATGGTAGCCCAGATGGTTCGCGAGCGGATAAATATCCGGGATATTACGATCAGCCCTATCGGGCCTGTCATCGGTTCACACGCAGGGCCGGGGACGATCGCCGTATTCTTCATGGGCACGGGGCGAAGCATATAAACGCAGAAAGCTGATTATCAAAAGCCAGCCTGGCGTCACCCAGGCTGGCTTTTTCCGGAACTTCGATCAGAGAAATACAATGAGCAGTCCGCCGCTTCCTCCGTGGTTCACGATGCGGGAAAGCGTGTTCTTAAGCTTAACCTGTGCTCCGGAGGGCATCGCGTGCAGTTTCTGGTTCAGCCCTTCGCCCACCAGATCCTGGAGAGATTTGCCGAAAAACTCGGTTTTCCAGATGCTTGCGGGATTCTCCTCGAATTCCTTCATGAGATAATCCACCATGTCCGCGCCCTGCCGCTCGGTACCAACGACCGGAGAGACCTCGGTATCGATATCCACACGCATGATGTGCCAGGAGGGGGCGCGCGCCCGAAGACGTACGCCGAACTGTCCGCCCCTGCGGACGAGCTGCGGTTCCTCCAGCTCCATATCATTCAGGGAGGGCGAGACCACGCCGTACCCGGTGAGCTTGACCTGAGCCAGCGCGCCCGACATCCGATCGTATTCTCTTTTCGCGTGCGTGAGTTCGCTCATCATCGCCAGGAGCTGGCTTTCGTCGGATATCTCGCAGCCGCACTCCTCGCTGAGCACCCGGTAGTAGAGCCGTGTGGGCGCTTCCACCTTCGCCTCTATGGTACCGTTCTCTGGGTGGATAGCCCATATGCGAAGCCCGTCCAGTTCCTCCGCCTCGCCAAAGGCTGCCAGCACGTCCTGATAGTCGCGCAGCCGGACCATGTTCCGTCCGCCCTGGGCGAGGAGCCCGAGGAGCAGCAGCCACAGCCAGTGGTTCCGGGGAAGCCTGCGTATCCACCGCGGCACATCGATGCTCATACGGCGAACCGGGAACTCATAGAGCACCTGGGCAAGCAGATCCTCGATCTCGGCATCGCGCATATGCAGCACGTCCAGCGCAAGCACCGGTACGTCATATTTCTCATAGAGGGAGTCCCGCAGCGCCATCGTGGCGTCCGCGTCGGGATGCGTGGAGTTGAGCACCACCGCGAAGGGCTTGCCCAGCTCCTTGAGCTCACCGATAACCCGCTCCTCGGCGGCGCGGTAGTTTTCCCGGGGAATCTCGGTAATGCTTCCGTCGGTCGTGACAACCAGCCCGATGGTGGCATGCTCTCGGATTACTTTGCGGGTACCAGTCTCAGCGGCAACCTCGAAGGATACTTCTTCGTCGAACCAAGGAGTACGCACCATCCGGGGCACCCCCTCCTCGACATGGCCCATCGCGCCGTCCACCATGTAGCCCACGCAGTCAATAAGCTGAACGCTGCAGGTCACGCCGTCCGAAAGACTTACGTCCACAGCCTCGCTGGGCACGAACTGCACCTGGGTTGTCATGATCGTGCGTCCCGCCGCCGACTGGGGAAGCGTATCCGTTACCCGTTGCTTGCGCCAGTCCGACGCCATCCCGGGCATTACCAGCAGATCCATGAACCGTTTGATAAGCGTAGATTTACCTGTACGGACCGGACCCACCACGCCGATCTGTATGTTA
>JAAYXU010000093.1 GCA_012515725.1 Clostridiales bacterium
CCCCCGTAGCCATTGACGGACAGACGCTGTATATACGGGTACCCAGCCATTTTACCCGGAACTTCATAGAGCCGCGCTATACGCCCGTCATAGAGAACGCGTTCTCTCAGGCCGCCGGGCAGCAGTACAAGATATCCTTTGTCGTCGGGGACAACGAGATACTGGGCGGCCTTAAAGAAACCACCGACGACAAGAAGGATTTCCCCTCGTTCATGCTGGACCCGAAGTACACGTTCGAGGCTTTCGTTATAGGAAACAGCAACCGCTTCGCTCACGCGGCGGCTCTCGCCGTCGCCGAAGCCCCGGCAAACGCGTACAACCCGCTTTTTATTTACGGCGGACCGGGCCTTGGAAAAACTCATCTGATGCACGCTATAGGACACTACAGCCGCCAGCAGAATCCCGAACTGAGCGTGCTGTATGTACCCTGTGAGCGATTTACGAACGAAATGATAAAGGCCATCGGAAGCAACACGACCGAGGCTTTTCGCATGAGATACCGCAGCGTCGATATACTTCTCATCGACGACGTGCATTTTCTGGCCGGCAAGGTGCAGACGCAAGAGGAGTTTTTTCATACGTTCAACGAGCTGCACAGCGCGCGCAAACAGATTATTCTCTCGTCGGACAAGCCTCCCCGTGAAATATCCAAGCTCGAGGAACGGCTCCGCAGCCGGTTCGAGTGGGGACTCATAGCCGATATACAGCCTCCGGATCTGGAGACGCGCATCGCGATACTGCAAAAAAAGGCCGAAGCCGAGCGGATAATGAATATCGACAACGATGTGCTGGAGTTTATCGCGGTGCGCTCCGAGAGCAATATACGCGAGCTCGAAGGCGCTCTGACCCGCGTTATAGTATTTTCAAAGCTCATACAGCAGCCCATCACTCTGCCGCTCGTACAGGAAGCGCTAAAAAACATACTCTCAGGCAGCAACAGCCGCAAAGCTACGCCACAGACTATAATAACGATGGTCTGCGAGCGCTTTGGCCTGTCGATTGACGAGCTAAAAAGCCAGCGGCGCAGCCGCGATATAGCGTATCCTCGTCAGATCGCGATGTATCTAATACGGGAAATGACAGATCTATCGCTGTCATCGATAGGAGACTCGTTCGGCGGCAAAGACCATACCACAGTGCTGCACGCTTGGCGATCGATTTCCAGGGAAATGGGCGAAAACCACGAACTGCGCTCGATGCTTGCCGAAATGCGCAGGCAGCTGCAGGGCCACTAGATGTGAATACCGTGTATAACATAGTAATGATATACACAAAGGTATACCCGGCCGCTTTCCCGTCGTTATCGCGGAAAAAAGGCTTATCCACACAATCCAACGAATCTATTACAGCTACTACGGTTCAACAGTAGAACCAACACGTGAGGAGGCTCCGCCATGCGCATTCAATGCGAACAGTCCGCGCTCATCCTGTCTTTGAGCATTGCCGGAAGAGCGTTATCATCCCGGACTCCGATGCCGATACTGGAGGGCATTTATGTAGAAGCACAGGATCAGACGGTCAGAATAATATCGACCGATCTTCAGAAAGGAATAGAAACACTGCTTCCCGCACAGGTCATTGAGGACGGCGCGGCGGTGCTTCCCGGAAAGCTGTTCATCGAAATCGCCCGCAGGCTGCCCGAGGGAATAGTGGAAATCACGGCCGGGGAAACCGAGGCGACGATAGACTGCGCGGACTTTCATACAACGCTGCAGACCATGGACGCGCAGGACTTTCCACCGCTTCCCGATACCGTTAGCGCGAATCCCGTATTCGTCAGGCAGGACGCGCTGCGCGATATGATCGCGCAGACGGTATTTGCAGCGGCGGCGGATGATACGCGGCTCATACTAACGGGCGTGCTCTTCGAGATCGAAGCTGATATTTGCCGGATGGTCGCGCTGGACGGGTACCGCCTGGCGCTCCGTCAGACGTCGCTTCCAGCGCAGTCCGGATCGCTCAGCGCGGTCGTGCCCGCCGCGTCGCTGGGGGAGATCGCCAAAATACTGGGCGAAGATGAAAACCCGGCCGAAATTACGCTCACTGACAGCCATATGTTTGTGAGGGTAGATAGCACGAAATTCGTGACACGGCTCCTGGAAGGGGAATTCATACGATACAGACAGATACTTCCCGCGGACTGGCAGACACGGATACTCGTCAACGTCAGCCAGATGACGCGGGCTATCGAGCGCGCGTCCACGCTGGCCCGGGAGGGAAGGAATAATCTGATCCGGTTCTCTGTCGGAGGATCGATGCTGCAGATCCGCTCAAACAGCGAAATCGGGAACGCGCACGAGCGCGTACCCGTCGAGCTTGAGGGCAAAGAAATCGAGATCGCGTTCAACGCACGGTATCTGGCCGATGTATTTAAGAATCTGGACTGCGAGGAAGCGTATCTGTGCTTTACGACCAATGTAAGCCCCTGTATCATAAGGCCGGTCGACGGAGACAGTTTTCTGTATCTGGTGCTCCCGGTCCGTATCTTTACGCAGTGACGCGCGGGTACGCATGAGCGTAGAAAAACGCCGTGAAGGGATGGGTGCGGGATGAGTGACCGTTGGGATGTACTCATAGCCGGTGCGGGTCCGGCCGGTGTCGCGGCAGCGTGCGCCGCCGCTCGAAACGGCGCGCGAGTGCTGCTAATCGAGAAGGACGGACGTCTGGGCGGTCTGGCTACGGGGGGACTCATCGGACGCTTTTCCGGGTCGGCCAGCTCCGCATATTATGAGCAGATGCAGGAAATATGCGTACGTGCGTGGGGAAGACTCCTCTACGATCCCGAGCAGGCCGAAGCGCTTTTCATGCGGATGGCGTCCGAGCAGCAGGTGACAGTGATGACTCAGGCGCTCGCTGTCGGAGCCTGTGTCAATGAAGACGGCGTGATCGCGTCGGTAAATATATGGACGCCCGAGCGCGTTCGCACCGAGACGGCAACCGCCTATGTGGACGCGACCGGAGACGGCGCGCTGGCCGCGCTGGCGGGGGCTCCCATCGAGAGCCGGCCTGATATAGAAGCGATGCTGGCGGTTCAGCTGGGCGGTATCGACACACGCGTTGACCGCTGCTTTGATACCGATACGTTCGACGCGCTTGTTCCCGCTGTACGCGATGCCGCGCGGGAGGGAGAAATTCCCGACGCGATCGGGTCCGTGTGGGTGGATCCTACGCCCCGGGGCGGCAGCGGTATACTCAAGTTCACCGTGCGGGCATACCGAGTGTCTGAGGCGGAATGGCTGTGCCGCACCGCCGCCGCTGCGCTCATATCGATACTCAAGCGCGGCGCGCCCGGATTCGCCGATTGCTACCCCATGCGCACCGCGGCCCGGGTGGCTGCCTGGCCGGTAAGGAGCGTGAGGGGACGGCGCGAGCTGACGATTGCCGATATCGAGCAGGGACGCTCGTTTCCCGACTGGGTCGTGTCCCGCGCGGCGCCCGACGCGCTCCCTGGCGGCGATGAGACGGTACAGCCCTTTTCGGTTCCCTACGGATGTCTGCTGCCAAAGCGGATAGACAACCTTTTGCTTGCCGGGCGCTGCGTGGCCGCTGAGTGGGAAGCACGCGCGCGCTGTCTGACGATTCCGTTCGCGCTGGCAAGCGGCCAGGCAGCCGGGACCGCGGCCGCGCTTGCGGCGCAGATCGGCGGCGAAACGCGCAATGTGGACACCGAGACGCTGCAGGATCGTCTGCTGGATCAGGGGGTCGCCTGTCCGCGTCCCCAGTACATTATGGACGGGTTTTCCTCTGCCGAGCCATTTAGCCCGCCCGTCTGGCGGGACGAGGAAGAAATACCGGTGATACCCGAGGACGCGGGGATTTCGCTGCGTCCGGAATATAATAATATCGCGTGCGACGACGATCGCGGGGAAGCGCAGGAGGAGCTCTGGCAGGAGGAACTCCGCGAATCGGCCCCGATCGCGGCGGAATTGCCCGCGTACGACGCGTACCCCGGAAGCATGGACAGCGGATTTGAAATCGAGGAATGGTCCGTGCCCGAAACCGACGCCGGTACGGCGAATGAAACTCTTCGCTTCCTCCCGGAGGAAGAACAGGACGCGCCTACCGTTCCCGCGCGAGCCGCGGACGAGAAAAAGCCGCAAACTCCTTCTTACCGCAGCGAGACGCCCGTCCCGAACGAGCGGGAGCAGCGCGTGAGTACGCGGCAAGACAGGGCCGAGGAGAGGCCGGGACGCATGTTCTCGTACTCCCGCGCGATTCCCGATCCGGCGCCGCAACGCGCAAGGAGCGCACCGGACACTAGCGTGCAGGATCCGCTGTAGCGGCGGAGCGATCCCAAAGGAAGGACGGACTTCGATGCGGCTTACAAGCCTGACGCTCAACCGCTACCGCAATCTGGAGCCCCAGACGCTCAAACCGGGTCCGCTGCAGAATATACTGGCGGGAAGCAACGCCCAGGGCAAGACCAATCTGCTGGAAGCCATATACGTCTGTTGCGTGGGCCGCAGCCATCAGACTGTACGCGACAGGGAACTCATTCGCTGGGGCGAGGAGACCGCGTCGGTCAGCTTGGACTGCGCGCGCAGGGACGGTATTCACCGCATCGAGGTGGGACTCACCCTATCGGGACGCAAGACGATACGCATTAACGGCAGCCCCATACACCGCATAGGAGATCTGATGGGGCACATCAACGCCGTCATATTCACTCCCGCGGAGCTGTCGCTGGTGCGCGACGGTCCGTCCTGCCGCCGCCGATTTCTCAATATGTCGCTATCCCAAATAAGGCCCGATTATTTTCTCTGGCTGCAGCGGTATCACCAGGCGCTGTCCCAGCGCAACGCGCTGCTGCGCGCGCCTGAGGGCGGCGTGCTGGCGACGCTGCCGGTCTGGGACGCGCAGCTTGCCCGCGCGGGCGCGCGGCTCACAGCCGACCGGAGGGACTTTTGCGCGCGGCTGGCCGTGCACGCGTCGGAAATCCACGCCGAGCTTGCGGGGGGGGAGAGCTTTACCGTCAGCTACAGCGCCGCGGCTGAGGCCGATGATACGGAGCGTCTGGAGGCCGCGCTTCTGGCGCTGCTCATAAATAACCGCGAGAACGACGTGCGAAGGGGCATCACGACGGCGGGGCCGCACCGGGACGATATCGTGCTGCGCATCGACGGCGCAGACGCGCGTGTATACGGCTCCCAGGGGCAGAAACGGACCTGCGCGCTTTCCATGAAGCTGGCCGAACGAGAGATAATGCGTGAGGAAACAGGAGAGGAGCCGCTTCTCCTCCTGGACGACGTATTCAGCGAGCTGGACGGTGAACGCAGGCGGATGCTGCTCGGGTTTATCGGCGGGACACAGACATTTATCACGTGCGTGAGCGCCGAGCAGGAGGGGCTACCGCGGCAGGAGGACGCGCTGGTCTGCGACGTAATAGCGGGGCGTATCCGCCCCCGGGGGCGGTACCGCGCTGAGCCCGGCGAGCGGGAAACCGGCAGCGACGATATTTTCACGGACGAACCCGAGCCGTCCGACGCGCCGCGACAGACATAAGTCCACAGCCGATGTGCATAAAAAGATATAGCTCCGATTCACGAATCGGGGAGAGTGAATAGAAAAAACAGCGGATATAAACGGATTATTCATTTATCCACCGAATTATCCAAAGGATGTGGATAACTATTGAGTTCTTTTCCACGTCGGACTCGCGTCTATATGCAACGGGAAACAAGGCGTTTTACACCGATTGTCCACAGAGGCAAAAAGCGCTTCGACGGGGCCGGAGCGCTTTTACGCAACTATTATACCATAATCTGTACACCGGTTCAATTCTGACATTGGCGGCGGATTTGTGGTATGCTATGAGAAAACGCCCGAAGGAGGGGATCGCTTGAGCGGCAGAGATCCGCAGCGCATAGAGGAAGAAGCCTATCTGGCGCGCGTGTACGAAGCGATCACAGCGCAGCTGGCCCGCGCGGTGGCAAAGCGCGAGGACATCCGGAAGGATACGATCGAGCTGCAGAGGGGACTGTGGCGCGAGGTGGGCGTGGGTATGAAGGACGACGGCAAGAACGCCGTTTCCGCACAATACCTGAGTGAACTGCGCGTCAACAAGGCGATATACGGCAACAACGACGCGGTGCTCACGAAGCTCGAGCGCATGAAAAGCAGCGCGTATTTCGGGCGCGTTGACTTCGCTCGGCCGGGCCGACCGCAGCGTCCAACCTATATAGGCATATCGACGCTTTTTGATGAAAAGGATATGTCAACGCTCGTGTGCGACTGGCGCGCGCCGGTAGGCTCGCTTTTCTATGAGGATCGCACCGGTGCGGTGAGCTACAAGGGGCCCGATGGTATTATCGAGGGAGAGCTGACGGGTAAAAGGCAATATAAAATCGAGGAAGACCGGCTTATCTATTACTTCGACTCGGCGCTGACGATCGACGACGAGATGCTCCGGCAGGCGCTCGCGGGAAGCAGCGACGCGCACATGCGCACGATCGTCAATACTATTCAGCAGAACCAGAACCGCGTCATCCGAGAGCCGCTCAGGCAGCGTATCGTGGTCGAGGGATCGGCCGGAAGCGGTAAAACGGCGGTCGCGCTGCACCGAGCGGCCTGGCTGCTATACCGCTACCGCGAGGAAGGCCTGTCCCACGAAAACCTTCTGCTTCTGACCCCGAACCAGGTTTTTGTAGAGTATATCCGGGAGGTGCTTCCCGAGCTTGGGGAGCAGAACGTAGCGACCGCCACGCTGACAGACTGTATGCGCGGTCTTATACCCAAACAATACAGAATCGAGACCACATGGGCGGCGCTCGACTTCGCACTCAGCTTCAGCCACCGCCCCCGTACCCGGCACGAGCAGCGCCTGCGCGGCATACTGGGGGGCGGGGGTCTGGCGGCCTATGTGCGCTCATACGCGGAAAAGCTAGCCGGGGAGCGTACGTTTTTTGATCTGCGCTTTGAGGGGGAGCTGATCGCGTCGGCCGATGAGATGGCCGCGCTGTACGCGGTGCGCCCCGCGATGCCGCCCCGTACGCGGCTTAATCGGGTGGCGCGCATGGCCGCCCAGCGGATAGGAGAGCTGTACCGAAAAAGACTCGCATCGATGACCGAGACGCTCAAAGAGCGGGGCGAGGAGGAAAGGGACGCCCGGCGCATGGCCCGGAGAGCGTTAAGGAGGCTTTTCGCGCCCGTGGCCGACCAGCTGCGGATGATGACGGCGCTGCGCGTCGAGGAGGCGTTCCGCGATATGTGGAGCGAGGGCGCGTTTGTATGGGCGACAGGAGATCCGCCGCGGGTAGAGTGGGACGAGCTTTGCGCGATGGTGCTCGAACAGATCCAGGACAGAGCGCTCTCCAGCGAGGCGGCGGCGCTTTACGCGTATCTGCGCGTACTATTAAGCGGCGCGCCAAAGAGCGGGATCCGGCATCTTATTATCGACGAGGGGCAGGACTACTCGGCGGCCGAGATGCGGCTGCTGGAGTCGCTGTATCCCGGCACCGGCATGACGATTCTGCGGGACGCGAACCAGCGCATACAGACCCATCTAACCGAGGAAGGCCTGCCCACCGGCGCGGAGATTATCCGGCTGCAGCGCAGTTACCGCTCCAGCAGGTCGCTGTGCGACTTCACGCGGCACCTGCTGCGCGATCCCGATTCGGTCATACCATTCGAGCGCGAGGGGGAAAAGCCGCGGCTCATCCGGGTACAGGAAGCGGAGCGGCCCGCGCGCGTCGCGCAGGATATCGCCGCCCTGCGGCGTATGGGCCCGGTCGCGGTGATCGGACGGACCGCCGCCCAATGCAGGCGCATATTTGAATCGCTGGAGGCGCTGGTACCGGGCGCGGTTCTGCTAAAACCCGACGAACCCCGGCCGTCCGCCCAGGTTACGGTGCTCCCCTCGTGGCTTGCCAAGGGGCTGGAATTCGACACGGTAATGCTGTGGGAGGCGGCCGACTTTGGCCGCGGCGAAAAAAGCCTCTTTTATACCGTATGCACCCGCGCGCTGCACAGGCTGCGCCTCTATACCGCGCAGCCCGGATACGCGCCGCCCGTTCCCGCCGCGCTCTACGAGGAGGACGACGCTCCCGGGGGCGGGACGGGGTAAAAATGTCCTGCTTCGCGGCTGCGATAGGGCGTAAGCTTTCCAAACAATATGATTACTGGCAGAATAGTGTGAATAGGTTATCTTACGCGCTTCATTAGCGACTAATAAGCGCAGCTATATCTCGACCGGAGCGAGCGTCCGCGCCGACTCGTATACCGCGTCCATCACGCGCTGTATGTACGCGCCGTCGGCCAGCGACGGTTCGCCGGGCAGACCGCGCGCAACGCGGTCGATGAACGAGTACAGGCAGTGAATGTGGCCGCGCTCCCAGCCGATGGGCGCTTTTCCGCTGGGGAACGATCCCCCCGGCGAAGGATAGCGCTGCACGCACTCGACGCGCGTAAACCCGCGGCTGCCTCCAAGCGGCGCTTCGGGGACGCGGTTGTCGAACACATAAAGCCAGTTGGGGTCCATGAGATTGAACCGGATCGCGCCCCGCGTGCCGAATATTTCAAACGTCAGCTCGTCGTTTGTGCCGGTCGCTATCTTCGTAGCCTCGATCGTGCCCACTGCGCCGTTCTCCATACGAGCAAGAATAACCGCGTGGTCCTCGGCGGTCACGTCCGCCATCGCCCCGTCAGGCCCGGGCCGACGCGGATAGAGCACGCGGGTCACAGCCTGCACCGACCGGTATCGGCCCATGAGGTGGTACAGAAGGTCAAGCACGTGGGAGCCCAGATCCAGCACGACCCCGCCGCCGCCCAGCCGCGCATCCTGCTTCCAGCCCATCGCGCGGCGCGCGTCGACCGAGCCTGAATGCCGGTACGCGGCGCTAAAGCATGTGATGTCGCCCAGAAAGCCTTCGTCGACCAGCTCCCGTGCACGCAGCGTCGCGGTCAGGAAGCGGTAGTTCATGCACATCTGGGACGTGACCGGCGCGGCCTGGGCGGCCTGCGCCATTTCCTGCGCGTCGGCCGCGTTGGTAGCCAGCGGCTTGTCGCAGTAGACGTGCTTTCCCGCGGCAAGCGCCGCGAGCACCGCGTCTCTGTGATAGAGATTGGGCGTACAAACATGCACTACGTCTATGGCCGGGTCCTCGATAATATCCAGCGGTCGGTGCGTGACATACTCAAAGCCCAGCTCGCGCGCCTGCGCGCTCACGTCGCTGCTATGCGTACACACGGCCCGCAGCACGATCGATACCGGAAGATCTCTGTAGTATAGGGGAAGCGTCCTGTATCCCAGCGTATGCGTCTTGCCCATCGAGCCGAATCCCAGTATGCCGATCTGAAGGGTTTTCATAAACAAACCTCCTGTGCGCGGGTCCGCTTTATTGTACCCTTGGGC
>JAAYXU010000094.1 GCA_012515725.1 Clostridiales bacterium
AAGGAAATGGGCTACCACGGCGTCGAGTTCGCGGGGCTATACGGCAACGCGCCGGCCGACGTAAAGGCGATGCTGGGCGAGACAGGGCTTTTTCCGATTTCAGCTCACGTTCCCATCAACGATCTTCTCGCGGACCCCGACGGCGTGATCGGCGGATACGCGCTGATCGGCTGCCCCTTCATCGCGATTTCCTATCTTCCGGAACAGCGTCGGCCCGGCTCGGAAGGATTTGAGCAGACGCTCGGCGACATCGCCGCTATAGCGGAGGCTGTCAAAAAGCGCGGTATGCAGCTCTTATACCACAACCACGACTTTGAGTTTGAATCCATTGGCGGCGAGTACGCGCTGGATATACTCTACCGCACGATTCCCGCTGACCTGCTGGGAACACAGATCGACACCTGCTGGGTCAACGTCGCTGGTGTTGATCCCGCGGCTTACATCCGCAAATATGCCGGGCGGGCGCCCGTCGTACACCTTAAGGACTTCTATATGGGCACCCGCCAGAAGGGTGCTGCGCTCTATGAGCTCATAGGCGACACAGCCGCTCCGCGCCAGCCCCGTTCAACCGACTTTGAGTTCCGGCCCGTAGGCCACGGGGTTCAGGATTTTCCTGAAATACTCAAGGCCTCGGAGGAAGCGGGCGCGCAATGGGTCGTGGTGGAGCAGGATATGCCCTCGATGGGCAAAAGCGCGATGGAATGCGCTAAAATGAGCATCGACACATTGAAAAAGCTGAGTATACTCTGACGGCAGATTTGGACGTTTTATTAATATAGAGGAGGAAACCAAAGTGGCCCAAAAAGACGATGACATACTCAATAAATTCATGGACAAGCCCTCGGAGGAAAAGGACGTTGCGGCAGGCCGCAGGCTGAAGGTCGGCATCATCGGTACCGGCTGGATCGCGGGCGCGCATATACGCAGCTACATGAACATGCCCGACGTCGACATCGTGGCCGGAGCGGATCTTATACCCGGCAAGGCCGACGCGTTCTTCGCGGAACACGGGCTGACCGGCGTGCGCACATACCGCAGTCACGCGGAGCTGCTTGAGGCCGAGAACGATCTCGACGCGGTCAGCGTATGCACCTACAACGCGGCGCACGCGGAGTGCACGATCGCCGCGCTCGATCGGGGCGTCAACGTGCTGCTGGAAAAGCCGATGTGCGTGACGCTGGACGAGGCGGTCGCGATCTGCCGGGCCGAGAAGAGAAGCGGCAAGGTGCTCTCGATCGGTTTCCAGCCCCGTTTCGATGAGAACATGCGGATGATCAAGAAGATCGTCGAGTCAGGCACGCTGGGTAAGGTCTATTACATCCAGACCGGCGGCGGGCGTCGCCGCGGCATCCCGACACCGTACGGCACATCGTTCATCGCCAAAGAAACCGGCGGAATCGGCGCGCTGGGCGACATCGGATGCTACTCGCTCGACATGGTTCTCAACGCCGTGGGCTACCCGCGCCCCCTGACGGTGACAGGCTACAAGTCCGCCTTCTTTGGAACCCGGCCCGACTACTATCCGACGCATCCCGAGTACGCCAAGGCGTTCGGCGTCGATGATTTCGCGGCAGGTTTCGTGCGCCTGGAGGGCGATATTATACTCGACTTCCGCATCAGCTGGGCGATGAACATGGACACGCCGGGAGACACGATACTGCTGGGCACGAAGGCGGGACTGCGCATCCCCTCGACCGGCTGCTGGAACGGAACGGTGGGCGGGCCCATGAAGATATACCACGAGGTGGCCGGAGAACAGGTTGAAACGGTAATTCCGGTCATCGAGAGCAAGGGCCCGGGCCTTTTCGACCGCAAGATACGCACATTCCTCGACGCCATCAAAACGGGCGGCGCGGCGCCGGTGCCCGCCAGCCAGATACTCTACAACCAGGCTATACTCGACGGTATCGCCCGCTCGGCGGACCTGGGACGCGAGATCACGGTCGATATACCCGAAATCTGATCCGGAGTTACCCGTATTACCCGCGCCGCGTGGTTCGCAGAGGAGCACGCGGCGCTTTCTTTATATCTCACATTCCCGCCCTTGCCCGGGGCAGCAGCGCCCCCACCTCCTCCATCATACCGCGGTTCATGACCGCGTCCATCACCTGGCTCTCGCTGAGCGAGCCCAGCGGCGCGCACTGCTCGTTTACGACCAGTACCATATGATATCGGTGGGGTACAAAGCGCCGGACCAGGCGGCCCAGCGGAAGGCTGGCGTCGGCGACGATCTGGCGCACCGGCAGCACCTCGGAGCGGCGCAGTATATCCTTTTTGTCAGAAGCCTCGCGCAGCATGAGCCAGACGGCGGTTCGCCGCTCCCGCAGCGAAAGGAGCATGAGGAGCGCTCCGGCGGCAGCGGGAAGATACGCGGGCGTGCCACGAACGAGGAGCGCCGCGCCCCATGCCGCCAGTATCGCGCCGCATCCGAATCCCATCCACGACGCGGTCACTGTAGCTCGTACGAGTCCCATCTCCCGCGCCAGCGTCGCGCGCACGACGCGGCCTCCGTCGAGCGGCAGGCCAGGCATCAGATTGAAAAGCGCCAGCGTGAGGTTGATGCTGATGAGCCGCTGCACGACAGGCCCGGTGACGATCGCGTACCGGTCCAGCGTCGTCAGCAGCATGACCAGCAGCAGGTTTATGAGCGGCCCCGCCAGAGCGATGGCTGTCTCGGCGCGCGGATCCATCGCAAAAAGGCCATCTATGCGCGCGACGCAGCCAACCGGTAAGAGCTCGATTTCTCCGACATGAAAACCGAACATGCCGGCCACCGCCACATGGCACAGCTCGTGCACAAGCAGCATCGCCAGCGTCAGGAGAAAGACAGGCAGCTGACCCAGCCACGCCATCGCCGCCACGACCGGGAGCACCAGCAGGTGGATACGCAGCCTGCATCCCCGCAGGCGACCGATGAGCATGCTACCGCCCCTTCCACCCGTTTTCATCCGCAGCAGCCGCCCGGCCTGGCCAGAGCGGAGCGATTACGGATCCTCGGCTATATCGGGGAGCAGCGGCTCCGGATCCACAGGCACGCCGTCATTCCATATCTCGAAATACAGCTTCGTCCCCAAGCACCAGCCGAGCAGCTCGCCCCGCAGCACATCCTGCCCGGTCTTGACCGCGGGCTTTACGCCGCTGAGTATCGTATCCCAGCCTCCACTGTGGCGCATACGGACATAGCTGCCCCAGCGCCTGTTCTCCCCCACATAGAATACCTGCCCGTCCATCGCGGCAGTTACCGCGCTTCCATCCTCTACCGTGAGCGTAAGCCCCGCATGGTTCGACTCCGCGCCCTCAAAACCGGTCGCGACCGGGCCGCGGGCCGGCCATGCAAACTCGGGCTCGACCCGGTCGATATTGAATACCTCTGCGGTTTTATCGATCAGCGAGTCCACGAATTTGAGCTTTCCAAGGCCCTCAAAATCCGTAGGCGTATTGACCGTGTACTCGAGGCCATCCAGCACCGCTTCGACCATCGGGGTATCCACCATCTTCATGCCCAGCACCAGCAGGCATATGAGCAGGCATGCCGATATCTGCCAGCCCAGCGCGTTTACCCAGGTCCGCGGCGGATCAGGTTCGCCGTGAACCATACGGGAGCGGCGCGCGGGCGTCGGCGGCGCGGGGACGGCTCGCCGCGGTGTCGCGGCATGCGGCCTGCGGCGAAGCACAGGGGGCAGCAGCCGCCTAACTGCGGGACGGTCCCATATGACACGGCCGCTGAGCGCGTTGCGGTCCACCATGCTAGGCTCCTCCATCCGGAGCCGGGGCAGCTCTTTATGATCCATCACAGACTCACCCTTTGTCGGTCGATATCATTCCTATTATATGGCTGTCCCCGGTCAAAGAGAATTGCGCTCTTTTTTTGCGCGAAATTTTAAAATGAATGTAACTAAAGTTCCGGCAAACTGTTCCGGCTATGGTATAATAAAGCTACTATACGAAAGGAAGGAGCGCAGACATCATGAAAGACCTGAAAGGGACCCGAACTCTGGAGAACCTCAAGTACGCCTTTGCCGGAGAGTCTCAGGCCCGCAACAAGTACACGTTCTTCGCCAGTAAGGCCCGGAAAGACGGCTATGTGCAGATCGCGAAAGTCTTTGAGGATACCGCGGCCAACGAGAAGGAGCACGCGGAGCTCTGGTACAAGGAGTTCGCGGGCATCGACGCCACATACGAGAACCTACTTACCGCCGCCGCCGGAGAGCACGAAGAATGGGCCGAGATGTACAGGGAGTTCGCCCAGGTAGCCCGGGAGGAAGGCTTCACCGAGCTGGCCGCCCGCTTCGCAGGGGTCGCCGCCATCGAGAAAAGCCACGAGGAGCGCTATCTCGCGCTGTCCGAGAACGTGAAAACGGGAGCGGTATTCAAGCGGGAGGAACCGGTCGCCTGGGTCTGCCAGAACTGCGGACACATCCATACCGGCACGCAGGCGCCCGAGGTATGCCCGGTATGCGATCATCCCAGGGCTTACTTCAAGCTCAACGCACAGGATTACTGATCGACCGTGTGAAGGAGGAATAAAAATGAAAGCACTATTCAAGTGTCAGGTCTGCGGATATGTTCACGAGGGCGAAGCGCCTCCCGCGTTCTGCCCCAAGTGCGGCGCTCCGGCAGAGAAGTTCACAAGGCTTAACGACGAGTCCGCACAGAAAATTTACGCCTCTGACCGTACCAATGATATCGAGATGGAGATCATCTCACTCGCGTCGCGAATCAGCGCACTGTGCGCGGAGGGGCTTGATATAGGCCTCGATCCCGGATGTATCGACGCGTTCCGAAAAGCCCGCGATGAATCCTGGGTGATAAAGCAGCGATTTAAGGCTGAGCTTGCCACGCACATGAATAAAGGCAAATGGTAATGCCTGAACCGATCGACCGGACGTCTCAGCGGCGTCCGGTCTTTCCCATTCTACCGGCAGGAAAGGAGTCGGACTCAGATGGATACTATTGAAGCGATCTATGCGCGCCGCAGCATACGCCGCTATGAAGAGCGGCCTGTAGAGCCCGAGAAACTGACCGAGCTGGCCCGGCTGGCGATGGCAGCGCCTTCGGCGATGGACCGCTGTCCCTGGGAGATCGTGCTCGTGGACGATCCGGGAGAGCTAGCCGCGCTACGCGCGATACTGCCGTTTGGCAAGTTCCCCGCTCCGGCGGCTGTCATCGTTTGCGGCAATATGAAGCGCGGGATTCCGGCGGTCGGCCGGGATTTCTGGATGCAGGACTGCGCCGCTGCGATGGAGAACCTGCTGCTAGGCGCTACCGCGCTGGGACTGGGCAGCGTGTGGCTGGGCGTCTGGCCGCTCCGGGGTATCGCCGAGAAGCTGAGTGCGCACTTCGGGCTGCCGCCCTCGGTCATACCGCTGGGCGTCGCCTATGTCGGGTATCCCGCTGAGGAAAAGGAGCCCAGAACCCAGTACCGCCCCGAAAGGGTACACGCGCAGCGCATGGGTCCGGCGCGTCCGGCCCGGCCCGTCCGGCCCGGCCCGGAGGCCCGTGCGCGGGGAGAGGCGATGATGGAGGCGCTGCGCGGCCGCCGCTCGATACGGGAGTACACCGGCGAGCCGATCACCGAGGACGAGCTCATAACGCTGCTCAGGGCGGGCTTTTGCGCTCCTACCGCACGCAACACGCGCCCGTGGCACTTTATCGCGGTGCGCGACGGCAATACGCTTGGCGGCATCGCCGATATCCATCCTTACGCGAAAATGCTGCCCCGGGCTGGCTGCGGTATCGTCGTATGCGGCGATCGTGCGATACAGCCCGAGGATGAGTATCTGGCGCTCGACTGCGCCGCCGCGATCGAAAACATACTGCTGGCCGCGCACGGCCTGGGGCTTGGCGCCGTATGGATTGGCGTATGGCCCCGCGCCGAGCGGGTAGAGGAGCTGCGCGGGTATCTGTCCATTCCCGAGACCATCCTGCCGGTCGGCATAGTAGCGGTCGGCCATCCCGCGGAGGAAAAGCTGCCACGCGACAGCTTTGACGCCGAGCGCGTACACCGGGACAGATGGCAGTAAGGGCGCGTGCAGGTTATACCGGCTCCAGCGCCGCGCAGCCCGCAATTGCCCGCAGCGGCTCGGGTACCACGACGCTGCCGTCCTTTTGCTGAAACTGCTCCAGTATGGCCGGGAACAGGCGGCTCGTGGCCATCCCCGAGCCATTCAATGTGTGCACGAACTCGGTTTTCCGGGTTGACTCCCGGCGGAAACGCATGTTGCCGCGTCGCGCCTGGTAATCCCGCGCATTGCTGACCGAGCTTACCTCCTTATAGTCGTCCATGCCGGGCAGCCACACCTCGATATCGTACGTTGAGGCCATCGACGCGCTCACGTCGCCCGCGGCCAGCTTGGTCAGGCGGTAATGCAGGCCCAGCCCGTTCATGATGGCCTCGGCCTTTCCGATGAGCTCCCGGTGCAGCGAGTCGCTGTCCTCAGGCCGCGCGAACGCGAACATCTCCACCTTATTGAACTGATGCCCGCGTATCATGCCCCGCTCACCGGCGCGGTAGCTCCCGGCCTCCCGGCGATAGCAGGGCGTATAGGCAAAGAGCCTCCGGGGCAGCGCGCTCTCGGGAATGATCTCGTCGCGGTACAGGTTGACGAGAGCCGTCTCAGCCGTGGGCAACAGGAACTGGAATCCCTCCTCCTCAAGCCGGAACACATCCTGCTCGAACTTCGGGAACTGGCCCGCGGTATACCCGCACTCGTAATTGAGCAAATGGGGCGGCAGCACGAACGTATATCCGTCGGCGATGTGAAGCCCGATGAAATAGTTTATGAGCGCCCATTCGAGGCGCGCGCCGCGGTCGGTATACAGCCAGAAGCCGTTTCCGCCCAACTTAACGCCCCGCTCGTAGTCGACAAGTCCAAGCGACCGCGCAAGCTCCATGTGGTCTCTGGCCGGAAAATCAAAAACCGGCTTCTCGCCGCCCGTCCGGACGACGACATTGCTCTCCTTGCCGCCGGCCGCGACGTCTTCGTCGGGCAGGTTAGGCAGCGCGCCCACGAATCCGGTGATCCACTCCCCCGCCGCCCGCTCCAGCTCGTCAAGCTCGCGGATCCTGTCGGCGGTCTGCTTCATCCGCGCAAGCAGCGGCGACACGTCGTCCCCGGCCTTTTTCAATCGGGGTATTTCCTTCGAGATCCGGTTCCGTTCAGCCTTGAGCGATTCGCTTTCGGCGATTAGCGCGCGGCGATGCGCGTCCTTATTGAGCAGCTCCGCGAAGTCCACATCCCTGCCTCGCTTCAGGAGCGCCGCCCGAACCCGCTCGGGATTTTCCCGGATCATCTGCATGTCCAGCATGGTAACACGTCCTCTCTTCTATAAAAAACAAACCCGCCCCACACTTATGGGACGAGTTTACCGCGGTGCCACCCATATTCCCGGCCAGGCCGGGCGTCTCTCAGGCGCACAGTGCGCCACACGGGCTGTAACGGGCGCCCCGGCAGGCTCGTCGCCCGCGCGCTCCGGAGCGGAAAGGCCGACGCGCCCATCGGCTCGCACCCGCCGCCGACTCTCTTTGGGGTCTGTCCGCCATGCTCTCCATCATCGCTTTCATGTATTATACCACAAATTCAACTGTTTACAACAAAAACCGAGTTTTTCACACTCCGTACAGGGTATTTGTTTTTTCCATTCCATGCACTATAATCATATATGAAACAACCGGGAGAATGCGGGGTATTAAGTTTGTTGGTGCGGTGCGTGTGGGAGCATAACGGCGATGATTCGCTGGTATACGCCGATGGGTACGTCGGCGCCTATACGAGGGGTGCGAGCAGGCAGGAGGCTCTTTCCAAGTTCCAGATGGAGATGCGCTCCTATCTGCTATGGAGTACCGGGGAAATCATCGACTGCCAGGTGGAAACCGAGGTGATCGAGGAAAAGGCGTCTGCTCTTAATATCGCCGACGCCGACTCCGATGTATTGTTTGAAAATGAGAAACGCCCGCTGACTCAGGATGAATACCGGGAGCTCAAACGGCTGGCTATGAAATCGGCGGTGGACTTTGAACGTCTGTACGAATCAATACCCGATAAGTATGACAGTGTCCTGCCGGGACGAAAAACATTCTACGGGGAAGTTCCGAGAACGGCGCGGCAGATGTACGCGCACACAAAGGGTGTAAACTCCTATTACTTTGGCGAGATCGGCGTGGACTGCGGCAACGAGGGTACCATCGTCGCGTGCAGGAAACACGGTTTTGATATGCTAGAGCTGATGCCTGATTTTCTTCACAGCCGCGTGTTCGACGGTAGTTACGGGGAGCAGTGGACGCTTCGGAAGGTGTGCCGGAGATTTGTCTGGCACGACAGGCTCCATGCCAAAGCGATGTATCGGATGGGCTGCAAAACATTCGGTGCGGAGCGGATACCCGACGTATTTTACTTTCGGGGGCAGAAGTAGTTTACAGTCGGTGCGCAGTATATCTGTCTATACGCAAAAGCCCCGCTTGTCAAGCGGGGCTTTTGCACCAAATAGGATCCGGCAGCGCCCTATTTTCCAAGACCGTCTCCAGTCCAGTATCGTCGGCGCGGAAGAGCTTAACGACTGTGTTCGGGATGGGAACAGGTGGGTCCTCT
>JAAYXU010000003.1 GCA_012515725.1 Clostridiales bacterium
TAGCGCTCGTATTTGTCGCTCACGACAAAGCTGTCGGTTTCGGGGAAGTACAGTAGTATTTTAAACTCCCTGGGCGGGTAGTACGTCCAGCTGAACCGGTGCGTCTGCGTACAGTCTGAAAAGAACTGGAGGAAGTAATATCCGTCCGCGTCCTCATACTCCGTGAACTTGAGAAAAATCCCGTAGTCCTCGTCGTCCTTATTATAGTGAAGATACGCTCCGTCCCTGCCAGGGGCAGAATACGGTCCGGTTGTTCTCTGGCGGGAAAGCAGCGTAGCGTAATATGTATGTGTGTCAAGACCATCGAAATCGACTACGACGGACGGCTTGGGGCCTATGTCCGCGCGTGCGGTCATCGGGAACAGAATGAGTACGGCGAACGCGCAAATCAGTAAGCAGGCTGTTTTCTTCATGGTGCGGTCTCCTCTCAGAGCGGAATAGCCGCTGCCTAATCGGTCAGCCCCTGCTCGGCCAGCCAGGCGGAGAGCCTGAGCACGTCCGATAGATACGTATCCCGAAGGCTGCGG
The DNA here is from genome assembly GCA_012515725.1 of Clostridiales bacterium. Taxonomy (GTDB): domain Bacteria; phylum Bacillota; class Clostridia; order Christensenellales; family UMGS416; genus JAAYXU01. The sequence continues at coordinate 528 of JAAYXU010000003.1, forward strand.
TTATAGATGATGCTGGCCGGGTGATATAGCGGAAAGAGCGTGAAGGAGACCTTCCCCATCGAGGCGGGGCGCGGCTGGCCGTGGCACGCGCCGATGGAGGCCTTTGAGTCGTCCAGCACGGTGCGAAGCGGGGTATTACCCAGCGTCACGACCACCCGGGGCGCAACGATGGCAACCTCTCCCGCCAGCATATGATAGCACAGCTCGATCTCCTCGCGCGTGGGCGGGCGATTGCTGAGACGGCCGGTTCGCTCGTGGGCGCGCGTAGGCCGGAATTTGACGACATTGGTGATATACAGCGCCTCGCGGCGCATACCGATTACCTCGAGAAACTCGTCCAGATTCTTTCCGGCCTTTCCCACGAACGGGCGCTGCTGCAGTGTTTCCTGCTCGCCCGGCGCTTCGCCAACCAGCATGACCGCGGCCGATGTGTTTCCCTCGCCGAACACCAGCACCTTTTCCTGGTCGCGGTACACCTCCAGAAGCAGCGCCTGACTTCGCCGCTGCAGCCGCCGCAGAGCCGCTACTTTGCCGCTCATCGCTTTCCAATCTCCCTGAGTTTGTCCCGGATAGCCCGGAAGTCCTTCCAGGCGTCCACCTTGAGCCGCTCGTCGCGGAGCAGCGCCGCCGGATGATAGGTGGCGAAAAGAGAGTATCCCCTTCGCTCTATGAACTGACCCCGTATCCTCGTCACGCGCGCGCCCGGGTCAATTATATTCCGGGCAGCCACGGTTCCCAAGCACACGATGATACGCGGCCGTATGAGCCGCACCTGATGCCGCAGCCAGGGCAGGCATGCCTCGGCCTCGCCGGATGTGGGGTTCCGGTTCCCGGGCGGGCGGCACTTGACGATATTGGCGATGAACACATCGTCGCGTGTAAGGTCGATAGCCTCCAGTATGCGGTCCAGCAATTGCCCGGCCGCCCCCACAAACGGTCTTCCCGCCAGATCCTCCTCGGCGCCGGGGCCTTCGCCCACGAACATGAGGTCCGCGCCGGGGTTTCCCTCGCCGGGTACGCCGCGGGTGCGGCCCTGCCACAGCGGGCAGGCGGTACATGATAGTATATCCCGGGAAAGCTCCTCCAGACTTGCGTACATATGCACCTCCGGGCAGCGTCCCCGACGTTTGCGCGTGGGATAACGCTGCCCGGTTCTATTGTACTAGCCCCGGCCGTACTGCGCAAGTTGAGTTTGCGCAGTTCATAGGATTGCCTGAATGATCAGCATCGTCGCGACTCCGGGAACGCCCAGAATTCCCGCGGTCAGCGCGGTCACGGGATTCAGAGCGATCGTCACGCCGAAGTGGCCGCCTATCAGATTGAGAGCAAAGAGCAGCGCACCGCCCAGAAGGGCGTTCCACACGAGCCGCAGCAGCCACTTGAGGGGAACGAGCAGAAGCCACCCGACCGCGTACAGCGCGATGAGGCCCAGCGCGAAAGCCAGAACGGTCCCGATGTCAATGGGCATGACTTACCCCTCCCGGCCGTGTTCTCGCAATATACTATGCGGGAAAACGGCGGCGCATGACCAGGCCTATTCCTGTCCGTTCGCAGCCTCCGCACGGGCTCTGCGCATCAGGCACTCGTATTTGCGGCGCGCCGCCTCGATCTGGAAGGAAGCGAACTCCACCAGGTCGGGGTCGGAGACCCTGTCGAAATAGCTGACGGCCGCGCGCCATTCCTCGAGCGCCTGACTGGCGGCGTCCCGGTAATTGTCAGGCAGGTCTGCGTGCGTTTCGGGCTGCCTGTGGTCCATCCACATGGGGGTTCCTCCTTCGGTATGCGCGCAGATCGCGCCGTGTTGGTTAACTATGTTATTGTTGCCCGTATGCACTATCCTAAACAGGCGGGGAACCGGAGCGGCGTGTATGAAAAAGCGCCCACTGCCGGGCGCTCGAGTCTGCTATTTTTTCGTTTGCTTCCCCGCTACGCTCCCTCAATGAGCGGGGGCTCTATATGAAGGGGCAGCGGGGCGGGGGAGAGAAGCGGCATGAGCGCGGCGGGCGGCGCGTCGGGATCGAGCCACAGGTCGGGGGCGTTTGATGTGAGCAGCACGGGCATACGGGAGTGAATGGCCGCCATCTGGGGCCACGCCTGTGCCGTGAGTATCACAAACCCCATGCCGCCCCGCTCCGCAAGAGACCGGAAGGGACGGTACACGCCCGCCATATAGAGCGGCCCATCCCGCAGAGCGATACTGTGGCGCACCTTGCCGCCCGGCGCGGCCCTCCACTCGTAGAATCCGTTGGCCGGAATGATGCAGCGCCGCCGGGTGAAGGAGTCGCGGAAAAAGGCGTTGGTATGCACGGTCTCGGCGCGGGCGTTGATGACCACGCCGCCGGTTTTGCGGGGGAATCCCCAGTACATGGGCCGCGGGCCGTCGGGCGTGACGACGGGAGGCGTGTGCGTCGGAAATATCTCGCCAAAGGAGAGGGCCGGTCCCGACGGAAACCGCCTGTTGATCTCGTCGAATATCTCACGCAGCTCGCTGTGGGCGTCCTCGGAGAGCACGATGAACCGGCCGCACATCGGGGGCATCCTCCCTTCACATATCGCAGGAGCATTTGCGCGGCGCTTGACCGCGCGCATCGGATTTCGTTTAATATTATAGCATAACGGTATTCTTTTGACGCGAAATCTTAAAATTTATTAATATTTTCTCCCATTTTTTTATGCTATACTGATATTACTACGCCGCCCGGCTCCGTGGATAAAGCGCCGCAAACAAAAGACAGGAAAAGGACGCAGGCCATGAGAATCAGGAAAGTCATCATTCCCGCCGCGGGACTGGGTACCCGGTTCCTGCCCGCCACGAAAGCCCAGCCCAAGGAAATGCTGCCCATCGTCGACAAGCCCACGATTCAGTACATCATCGAGGAAGCCGTAGCCTCGGGCGCGGAAACAATACTAATCATCACCGGACGCAACAAGCGGGCCATCGAGGACCATTTCGACAAATCGGTGGAGCTGGAGGACGAGCTGTCCCGCAAGGGCAAGACGGAGCTCCTTGAGGCTGTCCGGCGAATCACCGATCTGGCTGACATTCACTATATCCGCCAGAAGGAGCCGCTAGGTCTGGGGCACGCGGTCTACTGCGCGCGCCATTTCATAGGCGACGAGCCTTTCGCGGTCATGCTGGGCGACGACGTCGTGTACAGCCAGACTCCCTGCCTGGCGCAGCTCATGGCGGTCGGCGAGCGGTACGAGTGCCCGGTGCTGGGCGTGCAGCCGGTCGCGTGGGAGCAAGTCAGCCAGTACGGGATCGTCCGTGGACAGCTTGAGTCCGAGGGGCTCTACCGGGTCGAGGGGCTTGTGGAAAAGCCCAGTCCTCAGGACGCGCCCTCCAATATCGCGATACTGGGACGCTATATCATAACGCCTGACATATTCCCGATCCTTGCCGATACGAAGGCGGGCTCGGGCGGGGAGATACAGCTCACCGACGCGCTGGCCCGGCTGGCGCAGCGCCGCCATATGGCAGCCTATTGCTTCGAAGGGCGGCGATACGACGTGGGAAGCAGAATCGGATTTCTGGAGGCCACCGTCGAGTACGCGCTGCGCCGCCCCGACATCGGGGGCGTGTTCGAGCGGTATCTGCGGTCGGTCGTGCGCGAGAACGGGGAGAGTGAGCGATGAGCGCCGTACGCGATATCGGTCTGTGGCCCTCGGGCGTCGCGAAGATCGAATGGGCAGCCCGCTTCATGCCGGTGCTGGGCGAGATCGGCCGCGAATTCGAGAGGGAGAAGCCTTTCTCGGGCCTGCGCGTCGCCCTCTCGATTCATCTGGAGGCGAAGACCGCCTGCCTTGTCAGGACGCTGGCGCGGGGCGGGGCGCAGGTGGCTGTCACGGGCTGCAATCCGCTGTCCACACAGGATGACGTCGCGGCCGCGCTGGCGCACGAGGGCTACGCGGTGTACGCTTGGCACGGCGCCGCGCCCGCCGAGTATACAGAGCATCTCACGCAGGCGCTCGGGATCCGACCCCATCTCATCATCGACGACGGCGGGGATCTGATCGCGCTCCTGCACGGCTCGGCGCGGGCGCTGGGAGACGCGCTGCGCGGCGGATGCGAGGAGACGACGACCGGCGTGCGCAGGCTGCGAGCCCGCGCGCGGGACGGAGCGCTGCGCGTCCCGATGATCGCGGTCAACGACGCGCGATGCAAGCATCTCTTTGACAACAGGTACGGGACCGGCCAGTCGGTATGGGACGGTATCATGCGCACGACCAATCTGCTGGTGGCCGGAAAAAGGGTCGTCGTCGCGGGCTACGGCTGGTGCGGCCGGGGCGTCGCGATGCGGGCCGCCGGGCTGGGAGCGCGGGTCATCGTCACCGAGGTCGATCCGGTACGAGCGCTGGAGGCGGTCATGGACGGACACGAGGCGCTTCCGATGGCCGAAGCGGCCGCCGTGGGCGACGTGTTCATAACGACCACCGGATGCAGCGGCGTGGTCGGGCAGCCCCACTTTGAGGTCATGAAGGACGGCGCGCTGCTTGCCAACGCGGGCCACTTCGACGTGGAAATAGACATCCCCGCGCTAAGGCGCATGGCGCGCGAAGAGCGGACGCTGCGGCCCGGCATTACGGGCTATGCTATGGCCGACGGGCGGACGCTGTGCCTGCTGGCCGAGGGCCGCCTCGTGAATCTCGCCGCGGGCGACGGGCATCCCACCGAGATCATGGACATGAGCTTTGGCGTACAGGCGCTGTGTATGGCGTATCTGGCCGGACGCGGCGCTCCGGCCGAGCCGGGCGTTTACAGCGTGCCGGACGCGGTAGACCGCCGGGTGGCCGAATTGAAGCTCCGCTCGCTGGGCACAGCGATTGACGCGCTCAGCCGCGAGCAGGCCGATTATCTTGACGGATGGGGGCAGGAAGCGTGAGCGACATCCTCCTTCGTAACGCCGTGATACTCACGATGGACGACAAATTTACGCGCATCGACCGCGGCGCGCTGTGGGTCCGGGACGGGCGCATCGCCTGGCTGGGCCCCGAAGAGGCGCTGCCGGGCGGCGAGCGTCCCCAGAAGGTCGTAGACTGCCGCGGCGGCGTGGTCATGCCGGGCCTTGTCAACGCGCATACCCACCTGGCGATGACGCTGATGCGCGGGCTGGGCAGCGACCTGCCGCTCCAGGAATGGCTGTTCGAACGCATCTTTCCGGTGGAAAGCGTGCTGACCGCCGACGACTGCGAGTGGGGCTCGCGGCTGGGCGTTGCGGAGATGCTGCTTAGCGGAACAACGTGCTTCGCGGACATGTATTTCTATATGGACAGAACCGCGGAGGTCGTAGAGGAAACCGGGATACGGGCCTGTCTGAGCAGGGGCCTAATGGAGGGTTCGGAGCGCGAGGAAAAGCTCCGGGAGAATATCGCGCTTCACGCGCGCTGGCACGGCGGCGCGGGCGGCCGCATCACCGTACGGCTGGGACCCCACGCAGAGTACACAAACACGCGCGCGTCGATGGCCCGATTCGCCAAAATGGCGCGGGAGCTGGGCTGCGGGCTTATGGTGCATGTATCCGAGACCGAGCGCGAGGTTGCCCAGTGCGCGGCGCGTCACGGCGTGTCGCCGGTCGCGTTCCTCGACGACGCCGGGATATTTTCGGTCCCCTGCATGGCGGCGCACTGCGTCGCGGTGGACGAGGAAGACATGGACATACTGGCCCGCCGGGGCGTCGCGGTGGTTCATAACCCCACCAGCAACCTGAAGCTCGCAAGCGGAGTCGCGCCGGTCACAGCGATGATGGAGCGCGGCATACCGATCGCGCTGGGCACCGACGGGTGCGCGAGCAACAACAACCTCGATATGTGGGAGGAAATGCATATCGCGGCGCTGGCCGCCAAGGGATTCACGAAGGATCCTACCGCGCTTGGCGCCCGCGCCGTGCTGTACATGGCTACCCGGGGCGGGGCCCGCGCGCTGGGACTGGAGCGGGAGATCGGCAGCCTCGAGCCGGGCAAGAAAGCCGATCTAATCGTGGTGGACACCGCAGCTACGGTGTTTCATCCGCTGCGCGAACTGGAGAACCATCTCGTATACGCCGCCGGACGGGGCGACGTCCGCCTGACGATGGTGGACGGGCGCGTGCTGGCCCAGGACGGGAAGCTGA
>JAAYXU010000095.1 GCA_012515725.1 Clostridiales bacterium
CCACGCCGGTAGGACCCAGGAATATGAAGGAGCCAATGGGCCGCCGGGGATCCTTTAGCCCCGCGCGGGCTCTGCGGATAGAGCGGGATACAGCTCGGACGGCGTCATCCTGCCCTATTACTCGCTCGTGCAGCGTGTCCTCCATGTGCATGAGCCGCTCGGACTCGTCCTGGGTAAGCTGCGTGACCGGAATCGACACCCATGAGGACACGATCTCGGCGATAGCCTCGGCGTCCACGACCGTGTTGCACTGCTGCTGCTCCCGGTCCCACGCCCTTTTCGTCTCCTCCATTTGGGCGCGTATCTTTTTCTCCTCATCACGTATGCTCGCGGCTTTTTCAAAGTCCTGATTTGCCACCGCTTCTTCCTTGGTTTTAAGTAGCTCTGCCAGCTTTCCTTCGAGCACGTCCATATCGGGCGGCGCGACATAGTTGCGGATATGTACACGGGAACCGGCTTCGTCGATGAGGTCGATGGCCTTGTCGGGCAGCTTCCGGTCGGATATGTACCGGTCGGAGAGCTCCACGGCGGCGCGGATGGCCTCGTCGGTAATACGCACCTTGTGGTGGGTCTCGTAGCGCTCTCGCAGTCCGCTCAGTATTTCGATGCTCTCCTCGATCGTGGGTTCGTCGACCATCACCGGCTGGAAGCGCCGCTCCAGCGCCGCGTCCTTTTCTATGTGTTTTCTGTACTCGTCGAGCGTAGTAGCCCCGACAGCCTGTATCTCGCCCCGGGACAGCGCGGGCTTAAGTATATTGGCGGCGTCAATGGCGCCCTCGGCGGCTCCCGCGCCAATAATCGTGTGAAGCTCGTCGATGAAGAGTATTATGTCGCCGCTTTTGCGGATCTCCTCCATCGCACCCTTCAGGCGTTCCTCGAACTCGCCGCGGTACTTCGTGCCGGCTAACATACCCGATAGATCCAGCGCCACGACGCGCTTCCCCTTGAGGATGTCGGGGATCGTGTTGTTAACGATCTGCTGAGCAAGACCCTCGGCGATCGCCGTCTTTCCAACTCCCGGCTCGCCGATGAGCACCGGATTATTCTTGGTGCGGCGGCTGAGTATCTGTACGACGCGTTCGATTTCCCGGGACCTGCCGATGACCGGATCCAGCACGCCGTCCCGGGCCATTTGAGTCAGATCACGCCCGAATTTATCAAGCTTGGGCGTTTTTCCGCCCCTCTCATCGGTCTGTGCGCCGCTCTGGGGATCCTTTAATAGGGCGACCAACTTTTCGCGCAGCTCTCCCAGATTGACGCCCATGTCCATCAGCACACGGGCCGCGACGCTCCCGGTTTCCCGTAAAAGCGCCAGCAACAGGTGCTCAGCGGTCACCTGGTCGTGCTTTAGTGCGCCTGCTTCGCGCAGGCTCAGCTCGATGATATTGCGTGTGCGGGTGGTATAGCCGAAGTTCTCGTCGAACTCAAAGTCGCCCTTACCCACCAGTCGTGTGATATTCTCCCGAACCGAAGACGCGTCTACATTGTACTCTTTAAGCGTCTCGGAAGCGGGGCTGCCTTCGGAGGAGAGTATTCCAAGCAGCAGCAGCTCCGTACCAACATAGTTATAGCCCATCTCACGGGCCTCGATCTGCGCTCTGCTGAGAGCCTCCCTCGCGCTTTTTGAGAATTTATCAGATATGTTCATACCGCATTCCTTTCTACGCATTCCGCCAGCGCGGAGCGTACATAGTCCGCCCTGGCCGCGTCTCTCTGCTGTGCGTCCAGCTCCCGCCCGATCCGTGAGATTAGGCTGGCTGGCTGGCTCGATATCATTATATCGCTGAGCGCTTCGGGTGTGATTCCCTCCACGAGACCTGCCCACAGCGCCAGC
>JAAYXU010000096.1 GCA_012515725.1 Clostridiales bacterium
ACACCGCCGTCGGCCAGCGCCTCGATGAAAAGATATACATACGCCGGGCCGCTGCCCGATACCGCTGTGACCGCGTCGAAATACTTCTCGGGAAGCGAGAGAACCCTCCCCAGCGCACTGAATATCGAATGGGCATAGGCTGCCTCGTCGTCGCGCAGCGTATGGTCGGCGCTGAGAACCGACATCCCCTCCCCTACCATCGCCGGCGTATTGGGCATGACGCGTAGCAGGCGCGCGCTGCCGCCCAGCCTCTCGCGTATCGCCGCCATGGTCCAGCCCGCGCAGATAGACACGACAGCCTTATCGGCCAGATGCTGCCGATTCTCGTCCAGCACGCCGCCCAGCACATCGGGCTTTACGGCCAGCATCGTCATCGAAGAGGCTTCGATGGCCTGCGCGCTGCTATCGGTACATGAAACCGCGTACCGACGGCTGAGCGTCTCGCGGCGTTCAGGGCTTATTTCGCACACGGTAACGGATCCTGGCTCGGCGACGCTCGACTCAAGAATACCTCGAAGGATGGCCTCGGCCATGTTGCCTCCGCCGATCAATGTTAACCGCTCGTTTTTCACTGGCGTTCTCCTTTTTCGTTGACTTTACATCGGATGTACGATATAATAAGTCCCGTCCTTCGACGAAGGGGAGTAGCTCAATTGGCAGAGCATCGGTCTCCAAAACCGAGGGTTGCGTGTTCGATTCGCGTCTCCCCTGCCAGCCCGGTCTGTGACCGGGCTTTCATTATACCCGCACTTCGCCCCGATCGCCCAGCAGAGCGCTGTTTTCCTCAAGTATGGGTCGTATCTCGGTTTCAACGAACTCGGATACCTGTCCGGCGCTTCGCCCGATGAAGCGGCGCGGATCCATGAGCGCGTCCAGCTCCTCGCCCGTAAACGGAAACTCATTGTCCTTTCGGATCCGGTCTATGAGATCGTTGGGTTCACCCATCTCCTTTACACGGCGCGCTGCTTCCATCGAATGCACGCGTATGCGCTCGTGAAGCTGCTGGCGGTCTCCTCCCCTTTTCACGGCCTCCATCAGTAAGTACTCCGTGGCCATGAAAGGAAGCTCCTCCGCGATATGGCGGCGGATGATAGGCTCATAGACTACAAGGCCGTTCACCACATTGAGCACGAGATTGAGTATGCCATCCGTGGCAAGAAACGACTGCGGGATCGTCAGACGACGGTTGGCCGAGTCGTCCAGCGTGCGCTCGAACCACTGCGTCGAGGCGGTCATGGCCGGACTGGATTCGAGCGACATCACAAACCGCGCGAGAGCGCATATCCGCTCGGTGCGCATCGGGTTTCGTTTGTATGCCATCGCGGATGAACCGATCTGCTGCTTTTCAAACGGTTCCTCTATTTCCTTCATGTGCTGGAGCATGCGAATGTCGTTTGCCATCTTGGACGCGCTCTGCGAGATCGAGGAGAGCAGACTCACGATCTCGAAATCAAGCTTGCGCGGGTAAGTCTGTCCGGTGACCGGGAACACCGAATCGAACCCCATTTTCTCCATCACGCTGCGCTCGAGACGCTTTACCTTCTCCTCGTCGCCGTCAAAGAGGGCCAGGAAGCTGGCCTGCGTTCCGGTGGTCCCTTTGAGACCCCGCATCCGGATCCGCCCCGCCACATACTCCAATTTCTCATAATCCATCCAGAATTCCTGGAGCCACAGGGACGCGCGTTTGCCGACGGTGGTCAGCTGCGCGGGCTGGAAATGGGTAAATCCCAGCGTGGGCAGGCTACGGTAGCGCAGCGCGAAGTCCGAAAGCAATGCCAGCACGTTGACGAGCTTAGCCCGCAGTATCCCGAGTGCGTTTCGCATCGCGATGAGATCGGCATTGTCTCCGACGTAGCAGCTTGTGGCACCCAGATGGATGATGGGCCGGGCCAGCGGGCACTGCAGGCCGTAGGCATATATATGGGCCATCACATCGTGGCGTACCTCACGCTCCCGCGCTTCGGCTTCATCAAAATTGATATCATCGCAGTGTGCTTTCAGCTGCGCGACCTGCTCGGGCGTTATCGGAAGGCCAAGCTCCATCTCGGCCTCGGCCAGAGCCACCCAAAGGCGTCTCCATGTGCGTATTTTTTCATAGTCCGAAAAGCAGTACGCCATTTCCTTGCCTGCGTACCTCATTATGAGAGGATTTTGATAAATATCGCGCATCGCGCAGACCACCTTTCGCGATCATCCCGCAGATATTGTATAATAAAACCCCGGCGGATACAAGTTCCAATCGATATGAGGATATACCATAGACACGAGCGGCTCAAAGGCCCGACGGAATTAACTGGATAATAGTTGTTTGATGTAAAAATACATGATAGAATAATCCACAGATTGGATGAGAACAGGAGTGATAAGCATGGCCCGGCACAACCTGAAAGGAACGCTCTATGCGGACTCCTGCCGGTGGGAGAGACATGAAAAGGCACTCGTGTAAACTCATCTATATCTATCTGGCCCTGTATTTCATTATAAACCTGCTTTTTCTCGGCCGGTTTCCTTTCGTACACTCGGACGAATCGTGGCTGTCGGGTCTAACCTGCGCGATTATGGACGAGGGGCCAGCCGCAACCGAGCCTTTCTTCGATCTTATGCCACGCCATCCCCACGCGATCAAGCTGCTCTTTCATCTACTGCAAGTGCCTTTTATCGCACTGGGCGGGTACGCGCTCATTCCGGTGCGCCTTTTATCGCTTATGGCCGGTACGGTGGCTTTGTACTTCATGTATCGGCTTTCAATCACGCTGACGGGCAGCACTGGCAGGGCGCTGCTCATGACGGCTCTATTGTCCGTTGACGTGCAGTTCGTATACGCTGCGCATTTCGCTCGCCAGGAAATCCTGCTGGTAGCCGTCATGCTGGCGGCGCTCGATTTTCTGTACAGGAACGCGAACGGCTGGCGAGCCGCTCACGACAGGATGCTCGGGCTGCTCGTGGGGCTTTCGGCGGGCATTCATCCCAACGCGCTGCTGGTCGCTCTAGCCGTGGGCGGCGCATGCCTGTACCTGTGGGCGGTGGAGCGGAAGCTCAGGCCGCGGAATCTGCTTCGGCTGGGCGCAATTTCCGCCGCCTGCGCTGCTCTTTTCGCGGGTGCCAGCTTGCTGATGGATCCCAATTTTACCCGGCACTATATCGCGTATGGCAGCGAACTGGGAGTTAGCAGGTCGCTGGGCGATAAGCTGACAGGTCTCCTCCCCTACTACCGGAAGCTCTTTCGCGGCATCAGCGTCACCTACTATACGCCGCCCATCCGTATAGCGCTCATCATGTTTGGAATCGCTGCCGCAGCGTCCCTCGTGGTCTCGGTCTTCCGGCGGCAGGCGCTGCGATTCCTCGTCCCCGCTCTCGCGCTGCACGCCGGGATAATGCTCATCGGTCGCTATTCCCAGCCCGCGGTCGTGTTTACGTTTCCGCTCGGGTATCTTTTAATTCAAGATATTCTCTCGCAGCCCGTCCGTGATGGAAGCCGGGCCGCGCCCGCGGCGGCGCTCGCGGTGTGGGCGCTGCCTGCGATACTCTGCGGCGCGATGCTCGTCAATACCGCGCTGGCTGTGCGGCCATACCTTGGCGACGAATATGACAGGTACGAAGCCGCCATATCGCAGGCTGTCCCTGATGGCGCGCGCTCTCTGGCCAACCTTAATGCCGCGTTCGCGCTGGGCGCGGAGAATATGCTGGACTACCGGAACCTTTCGTATCTGGACGCAGCCGGGGAAAGCTTCAGGGAATACATAAGCCGTAACGGGATCCAATATATCGTGTATCCCGAGGAAATGGACTTCATATACGAAAACCGGCCGGTGTGGAATATCCTCTACGGCAACGTATATCCCTATTATCAGTCCATGCGGGAGTTCCTCAGCGAGAGCTGTGATATGGTCGCGCAGTTTGAGTCCCCCTACGCGATGCGGATCGTCCGCTATGCGCGGGACGACGACTGGAGCGTCCGCGTCTACCGCGTCAGTGAGGCTTTGCCATGAATATATCTTTCAAGCGCCCCTTCTATAGTGAAGCAGAGGTGGAGGCGGTGCGCTGCGCGCTGGGCGGCGCGGATTACATCGACAGGGTCAGGGAACGGCTGCAGGACGAGTACGGCGGCAGTGTGTTCCTGACCGCGAGCGGCTCAGCGGCGCTGGACGCGCTTTTTCTGGCGCTGGACTTTCCGCCGGGCAGCGAAGTCATACTCCCCTCCTTTACATATCCGTCGGCAGCCAATGCGTTGGTGCGCTGCGGTCTGCGCCCGGTATTCGCTGACATCGATCCTGATACGCTGACGCTCAGCGCCGACGCCGCCGTTTCCCGGATCACGCCCCGGACGCGGGCGATACTGCCCACGCATTACGGCGGCGCGTCGGCGGACCTGGCGCGCCTTACCAGCCATGAGGGCATACTGCTCATAGAGGACGCAGCCCTGTCCTACGGCGCACTCTATCGCGGCCGCCCGCTGGGTTCAATCGGCGACGCGGGGATCATCAGCTTTCACCGCACGAAAAACGTTTCTGCGGAGGAAGGCGGGGTTCTCGTCATAAGCCGCGCACAGGGCCACCTCGCGGCGCGCATTGAAATGATACTGGACAGAGGTACCGACAGGAGCGCTTTTCTGCGTGGCGAGGTGGACGCCTACACGTGGCGGACGCCCGGCCTGGGAGGCCGCATGTCCAATGTCCACGCGGCGATACTCGACGCGCAGCTTGACAAAGCTCAGGCGATCGCAGGCAGACAGGCCCTGATCGCTCGGCGCTACCGGGAGCTGCTTGCGCCGATCGGCGAACGGCTGGGCTTTGCGCTGCCCCGGACGCCCGGCTGGAACAGCGACAACCACCATGTGTTCTGGCTGCGGTTCGCGGATGGGGAGACCCGCGAGCGCGTGCGCAGGCATCTGCTTTTCCGCGGCATCGATGCGCGCACCCACTACATGCCGCTCCACGAGTCCGAAATGGGCCAAAGGCTGGGATATGCGCCCGATGACCTGCCGGTGACACAGGCGGTGTCGAGGTCGCTGCTGCGGCTTCCGATCGACGCCGTGATGGGACCCTCGTGCTGCGACGCGGTGGCCAGCGCCATCAGGGAGGCGCTATGAAGCACCCGGGGAGCATCTGCGCCGTCGTGCCGGTCTATAACGGGGAAACGACGCTGCCCGAGCTGACGGCCCGTCTGTGCGCGGTCCTTGACTGCTGGGAGACGTACCGGATCGTGCTGGTCGACGATAGGAGCACTGACAGGAGCCTGGAGGTCATATCCGCGCTGGTCGGGCAGTATCCCCGCGTCACGGGCATCGCGCTGAAATCCAACAGCGGGCAGCAGTGCGCGATCCTGTGCGGTCTCCGTCACGCCGATACCGATTTGGTCGTTATTATCGACGACGATCTGGAGCAGGCGCCTGAGGACATACCCCGGCTGTACCAGGAAATGAATAAGGGATTCGACGTGGTATACGGCGTGCCGGAAGACCCAGGCCGCAGAGGCAGAGGAATTGTCCGGGGCATCGGTTCCCGCCTGCGGGACGCGCTCTTCCGGTGGATCGCGCCGCTCCCGCCCGGTATAC